>JADGHN010000202.1 GCA_019683875.1 Clostridia bacterium | reverse complement strand
CAAACTGCCCTTCGCAGAGGCGTGGCACCCGTACGTCCGGCGCGGCCGGTACACGAACCTCCTGTGGCTCATCTTCATGATGTTCCCTGTCGAGGACCTTCTGCGGCCGGAGCGCACGGCCGCCCAGCGTCTCGTCGGAGGCGCGGCGCTGGCCGTGTTCATCGCCGCCTATGCGATGTCGCTGCCGCTCATCTGGCCGACATGGCGGGACCGCTGGCGGGTTCTCGGTGTGGCCGTCATGCTCGGCCTCGCCGTGCCGCTCGTGCTTGCGTTCGGATCCTCGTGGGACGGCCTCTTCATCTACGCGTCCGTCATCGCCGGCTTCATCCGCCCGCTCCGGCACGGGGCGATGGCCGTGGCGGTCTCGACGGTCCTCGCCTGCGTCACGTACGTCCTGGGCCGGCAGTCGTGGACCATGGTCCTCTCCGCGGGCGTGCAGGTCGGCATGCTGGGCATGGCCATGGTCGGCCTCGGCCAGCTCTTCGACGTCATGCTGGCGCTGCAGCGGGCGCAGAAGGACGTGGCGCGCCTGGCCGCGGCGGAGGAGCGGCTGCGCATCGCGCGCGACCTGCACGACCTTCTCGGCCACTCGCTCTCGGTCATCATCCTGAAGGCGCAGCTCGCGCAGCGACTGCTCCCCGGCCAGCCGGAGCGGGCCGCGGCGGAGGTGGCCGACATCGAACGCGCCGCCCGCGACGCCCTCCGGGAGACGCGGCAGGCGGTGAGCGGCTACCGTCAACCCGACCTGGACGCGGAGCTCGCGCGGGCCAAGGCGGTGCTGCGGGACGCCGGGATCGCGTGCACGGTCCACGGCGAGGCCGGACCCCTGGCGCCGGAGGTCGCGTCTGCCCTGGTCTTCGCCCTGCGGGAGGCCACGACGAACGTGCTCCGCCACAGCGGGGCGTCGCGCTGCTGGATCCGCCTGGAGCGGCAGGGCGGCGGCGTGCGGCTGGTCGTCGAGGATGACGGGAAGGGACCGGGGCCGCTGGATGTGGTCGATCTGGCCGAAACGGACGCCACCGCGCTCGGGAACGGCCTCGCCGGCATCACGGAGCGCGTGCAGGCGCGCGGCGGGCGGGTCGCGTTCGCGCGCTCGCCCGGCTCGGGCTTCCGCGTGGAGGCCTGGCTGCCGGAGGACGGCGATGGCGCGCTGGCCGGAGAGGCGGTCGGGCGGTGATCCGCGTGCTGCTCGCCGAGGACCAGGCGCTGGTGCGCGGCGCGTTGAAGGCTCTCCTTGAGATGGAGGGGGACATCGTCGTCGTCGGCGAGGCGTCGAGGGCGGAGGACGTCGTGCCGCTCGCCCGGGAGGCTCGGCCGGACGTGGCCCTCCTCGACATCGAACTGCCGGACGGCAGCGGCCTCGGAGCGGCGGCGGCGCTGCGCGAGGCGCTCCCGGAGTGCCGCGTGGTGATGCTGACGACCTTCGGGCGGCCGGGCTACGTGCAACGCGCCCTGGCGGCGGGCGCGCACGGCTTCCTCCTGAAGGACGCCCCGGCGTCGGAACTCGCCGTCGCGATCCGCCGTGTCCTCGAGGGCCAGCGCGTGGTCGCGCCCGACCTGGCGCTCATGGCGCTGCAGGAGGGCCCCTGCCCCCTGACCCAGCGGGAAAGCGAGGTGCTGGCCGCGGCCGTCGACGGCGTCACGAGCGCGGAGATCGCCGCGCGGCTGCACCTTTCGGAAGGAACCGTCCGCAACCACCTGTCCTCGGCGATGCAAAAGCTCGGCGCCCGCACCCGCGCGGAGGCGGTGCGCATCGCGAAGGAGCGCGGGTGGCTGTAGCCGAAGGGCGATCACGGATTCGTGACGTAAGGAGCATGGTCGTCGTGGACTTCTCGCAGCAGGAACGCAACCTCGTTCATCTCGACGAAGCGGCCGTCCGCCATCTCCTGCCTCCTGAAGAGGCCGTGCGCGCGGTGCGTGACGCGTACGTGGCGCTCGACCGCGGCACGGTCGAGGCGCCGCTGCGCGCCGCGCTCCCGGCGCGGGACGGGCTCGCCACGACCCTCGTCATGCCCTCGCGCGGGCGGGCCGGCGCGGCGGGCTCCCG
>JADGHN010000201.1 GCA_019683875.1 Clostridia bacterium | reverse complement strand
GAGATGAAGCTGATGCTGCAGCTCTTGCGGCCGCGCTTTTTCGTGCCGGTGCACGGCGAGTACCGAATGCTCGTGCAGCACGCGGAGCTGGCGCGCCAGGTGGGCGTTCCGCCCGACCACATCCAGATCGTCGAAAACGGGCAGGTGTGCGAGGTCACGGCGAACCGCATCCGCATCGCGGGCACCTTCCCGGCCGGCGAGGTCTTCGTCGACGGGCTCGGCGTGGGCGACGTCGGAAACATCGTGCTGAGGGACCGGCGCCAGCTGTCCGAGGACGGGATTCTCATCGTCGTCGTGGGCCTTGCGAAGGAGACGAGCCAGGTCGTCGCGGGACCCGACATCATCTCGCGCGGCTTCGTCTACATGCGGGAGTCCGAACAGCTTCTGGAAGAGGCGCGCAACCGCGTGGTCAGCGCCTTGATGGGCCGCAACGGCACCCCCGTGACGGAGTGGTCGACGATCAAGTCGCTCGTGCGCAACGCCCTCGCCCAGTTCCTCTTCGAGAAGACGAAGCGCCGCCCCATGATCCTGCCCATCGTGATCGAGATCTGACGCGTCGGGCTGTAACGGCGCGGCGGTCGCCACCGGGCCGCCGCGCCGCTTCGCGTTGCGCGTTCAGCGTTCCGCGTCAAGCAGCCTCGGCAGGTCCTGTATCCACGTGCGGAGGTCGTCGCGCACTCTGCGGAAGGCGGCGCGCGCTTCTTCGGGCGAGCCGGTCACCCTGGCGGGGTCCGGGAATCCCATGTGGATCGTGCGCGTGGCGTGAGGGAACAGGGGACAGGACTCCCGCGCGTCGCCGCAGAGCGTGATCACGGCGTCGAACCGCTCGCCCAGAAACTCTTCCACCGATTTCGAACGCTGATGGGCGATGTCGATGCCGACTTCGCGCATGACCTCGACGGCCATCGGGTGCACGACGGTCGGCCGCGTGCCGGCGGACATCGCTTCGATCGTGTCGCCGTGCAACGCACGGGTCCACGCCTCCGCCATCTGGCTGCGCGCGGAGTTCGCCGTGCAAAGGAACAGGACGCGATGGGGCATAGAGAGCCCTCCCGGTGCGATGGTACCACAACGCACGAAGAACGCGCAGCGCGGCCCGCGCTGCACGGAACTCGGTGTTCCTCCATGTCGACCTGGTCAACGGGGCGTTCGTCCCCAACGCCACCACGGTGACGGCGCTCCTGGCCGCCTCCCCCGGCGGCCCGGTCGTCACCGGTGCGGCCGTCTTCAGAGGAGACCGCATGGTGACAGCCGTCGACCTCCGCGACGTCGCCTTTCTCCGAGCGATGCGTCAGACCGGCGCCGTCCAACTGAGTTTCGATCCTCCACCGGGCAAGCGGTTTCCGGTCAGCGCAAGGATGCAACGGTTTTCCATCCGTGGCCGGCTGCAACCCGACGGCCAGACGGTGGTCGTGAGGGTGCGCGGGTCCGCGTTCATCGTCGACAGCCCCGAAGTGGAAGCGGGGCTCCAGGGAACGCAGATTCGCCAGCGACACATCAACCGGCAGCTTGCGGCCTGGACGCGGGATCTTCTCAAGAGAATGTACTGGCAACGGCTGGACGTTCTGGACATCGGGGAGACCGTCCGGGAGAGGCGGCCGGACGGTAACCTGCCCGCCGGCTGGCTGGACCGGCTGACCCACCTGCAGTTCCGCATCGATGCCGAGGTTCGGGTGATTCACGGGGACAGGGGATATTAGACGGCTGCCGTCTCCACGTGGTGTGGGGTGTAAGGAGATTTCGTCCCGGCGGATACTACGGTCCGAGGTGACCTGGGTGATAGAACACCGCAGTCCTGTGCAGGCCCGTTCCGCCGCGGCGAGCCGCGACGAAAGCGCGGACGCCGAGTCCACGGCCGTCGATGCCGTGAAGGAACTCGGCACGTCGAAGGCGGCCGAACCCGGCGAAAGCGACATCCACGTGCTCACCGTCATCGGCCAGATCGAGGGCCACATTACGCTGCCGTCGCAGAACAAGACGACGAAGTACGAGCACGTTTTGCCTCAGCTGGTCGCCGTGGAACAGAACGACAAGATCAAAGGGCTGCTCGTTCTC
>JADGHN010000200.1 GCA_019683875.1 Clostridia bacterium | reverse complement strand
TTCAGCGCCGCCAGCTTCTCAAGGGTGGTCTCCCGCGGGTGCTCGTCGCGGTCGAAGAGGCGCTCGCCGCCGCGGTCCGGGACCGGCACGGGCACGATCTCGTCCTTGAACTCCCCGCGCGCGATGGCGGCGGCGGCGCGCCGCTGGCTCTCCAGCGCGAAGCGGTCCTGCTCCTCCCTCGAAATCCCGTACCGCCGCGCGACGTTTTCCGCCGTGCACCCCATGTGGCCGCTGCCGAACGGGTCGCTCAGCATCGCGATGAGCCCGTCCTGCAGGACCCCGTCCCCCATGCGCATCCCCCAGCGCGCGCCGCGCACGTAGTACGGGAGACGGCTCATGTTCTCCGCACCCCCGGCCACGGCCACGCGGAGGTCGCCGCTGCGGACGGCCTGAGCCGCAGAGATGATCGCCTGCAGGCCGGAACCGCACAGCCGGTTGACGGTCAAGGCGTTGGACGACGCCGGGATGCCGGCCTCCAGCGCCGCTGCCCGGGCAAGGTACGCGTCCTCCGCCACCTGCCCGACGCAGCCCATGATCGTGTCCTCGACCTCCGCCGGGTCGACGCCGCTGCGCCGCAGCGCCTCCCGGATGGCGATGCCGCCGAGTTTCGCGGCGGGGACGTCCCGCAAGCTGCCGCCGAACGAGCCGATCGGCGTCCGCGCCCCGTCGACGATCACGACTTCCTTCATCCGCCTCGCCTCCATGCCTTGGGGTCCGCGGTCCGGCGCGATCAGGGCCTTCACCGCCACGCGCCCGCCGCACGGCCACCCGGGTCGGACGGGCGCCCTTATCGTTCGTAGACGGGCGTCAGCCAGGAGGCGTACGCCGGGTTGCGCCCGCGCACCGCATCCAGGTAGGCCTCCTGCAGGCGGCGCGAGATCGGCCCCACGCGCCCGTCGCCCACCGGCCGGCCGTCCACGGACGTGACGGGCGCCACCTGCGCCGCCGTGCCCGTGAGGAAGATCTCGTCAGCCACGTAGAGTTCGGTGCGGTCCACGACCCGTTCCTCCACGGGGATGCCGAGCGCCGTGGCCAGGTCCATCACCGCCTCCCGCGTGATGCCCTCGAGGATGTCCTCCGTGACGGGCGGCGTGATCAGCCGCCCGTTCCGCACAAGGAAGATGTTCGCGCCGCTCGCCTCGGAGACGTGGCCCTGGGCGTTCAGGAGGATCGCCTCGTCGTAGCCGTCGCGCCGGGCTTGGTCCACGGCCAGGGAGATGTTCACGTAGGATCCGGTCGTCTTCGACCGCGAGGGGACGGCGTTGTCGCTGATGCGCTGCCAGGGCGAGACGCAGGCGCGCAGGCCGTCCATCGCCACGTAGTTGCCCAGCGGCGCGTAGAAGATGCCGAACTCGTCCCGCAGGCCGCTGAGCCCGACGCCGATGACGCGCGACGCCTTCAAGCCGAGGGGCCGCACGTAGGCGTCGTGGCGCACCTGCCCCTCGCGCAGCAGGCGCACGGTCCACGCGCACAGCTCCTCCACTGTGTACGGGCACTCGATGCGCAGGAGCGCGCACGACTTCATGAACCGCCTGTAGTGCTCCGGCAGCTTCAGCAGGTAGAGCTGCTCGGCCTCCTCGACCCAGTAGGCGCGGATGCCCTCGAAGCAGCCCGTCCCGTAGTTCAGGGCGTGCGTGGCGATGTTCACGTTCGCCTCCGAAAGCGGCACGATCCTCCCGCCCCAGAAGGCGAGGCCGCCTTCGATCTCCTTCTTCTTCGACGCCGTCCAGCCGCGCGTCGCGCCAGCCGGCGCCGCGCCGGACGTGGTTGCGCCGGCCGTCGGGCCGGCCGCGTTCGGGTCCGCCGCCTCCTTGGGAATCGCCATGCCTGTCGCACACTCCCTCCAAAAAAGTCAGAACCTCGCCCCGTCAGGGGCGAGGTTCTGCTCGCGGTACCACCCTGCTTCGCGCCGGCGCGCCCGCGCCGCGGCCGATGCCGCGACGCGCAACCCGTGCGCGGCCGGCGCCTTGTTTCGGGTAACGGCCCCGAAGCGGGACCGGGCCGCCCTACCAGCCGCGGGGAATGCGTGCCTTCAGGCGGACGGCTCCGGGGGGAGACCCCGC
>JADGHN010000199.1 GCA_019683875.1 Clostridia bacterium | reverse complement strand
ATCGCGGCGCGTTCCCGGCCGCGTGGCCCGCCGCGGTCACGTTCGCCGCCGCGGTCCGCGAACCCGACGGGCTCGGTCCGACGGCCCCAATTCCCGGCGAGACCGCCGCGCCGCCGGCCGTCGCCTCCGCGATGCGCGCGGTCACCTCCGGCCAGGCCGTAACGGGCGAGATCGGCTTTCCGTTGCCGCGCGCCAGCACGTCCCGGTACCGCGCCAGCGCCGCGTCCTGCTGCGCGCACAGGCGCTCAAGCGCACGGACCGTCTCCCTGCACGCCGCGCACTCCGACAAGTGCGCGCTCAGGCCGTCGCGCCGCTCCGGGTCCAGCTCGTCATCGATCCACGCCATCCAGATGCCTTCCTCGGGACATGCCATCACGATGCGCCACCCCCGTTCGGACTTGCCGCAGCCACCGCGTCACTGAATCCGGCCGCAAGCCGCCGGCGCGCCCTTGCCAGCAGCGTCCCCACGGACGCCGGGTCCACGCCCACCACTTCGGCGATCTCGCGGTACGACCAGCCGTCGGCCCGCAAGAGCAACATCGTGCGGTCGCGCGGGTCGAGCCGCTCCAGCGCCTCCCGCAGGTCCCACGCCGGCTCCCAATCGGCTTCTGCCAGCGCCGAAGATTCGGCGTAGGCCGCCTCCCTCTGCTGCCGGCGGCGGCCGGCGCGGAGCTCGTTGTACGCCAGCCGTGCGGCGACGCGCCGGAGCCAGCTGGGCGGGTGCTCCGGAGGCGCCGGGCACGCCAGGTACATGCGCACGAAGGTCTCCTGGGCGACGTCCTCCGCGAGGGACCGATCCCCCGTCAGATAGTGGACGTGACGGACCACCTCCGCGTAGTGTCGATCAAACAGCTCGCGCAACCACGCGCTCGCTTCCCCACCGCCCCGGCGGTCATCGGGCGTCCGCTCGTTCGACATACCACACCCCCGCCGCCACCGATCCGACGAGCACGGCCGCCAGCACGGCGAGCCACGTGGCCGGACCGCCAATGAGGTCAGATCCCGGAAGCACATCCACGAGACGAGCGACGAGGACCGTCGCGCCGGAGACGGGAAACAGCCCCGCGTACCTGGACTGCAAGAGGATGAATCCCGCCACGGTCGCCACGATGCCCAGGCCGCTCGCGACGAAGAAGCTGCGGGTCACAAGGGCGACCAGTTGATATGCCGGCACCATCACGGCAAGGCCGGCGCCGGCCGCCAGAAGGGTCTCCACCCACCGCGCGACGTCCATGCCAGCCGGAGTTCCGATGAGCACCCAGCCGATCGCCGCGCTGCCGAGGAGAACGAGGGCGCTCAGGACGAGCACCCAGCCCAGCGCGAGCAACGCCTTGGCCAGAACGACCTTCCAACGTGCCACGCCAGTCGCGAACGCGACCTTCCACGTGTCGGACTGATGCTCAAGAGCCACGGCGTACGCCCCGATCAATGTCGCCACCAGCGGGCCGATGAGGGCGGAGTGAAACATGAACACCTGCTGCATGAGCGCATTCCAATGCATGGCCTCGTCCCAGCCCGCCGGGGTTCTCATCATGTGCAGGAGCAGCCCGCCCAGCAGGGGGGAAGCCATTGCCGCCGCGACCGTGACCCAGACAAAGGGCGTGCGCCGCCACTTCGCGAGCTCGACGACAAGGCAATCCAGCATCACCGCGGGCCTCCTTCGGACAGGGCGAAAAAGACGTCTTCCAAGCTCGGCTCGCGCTCCACGAGGCGTCGGAGACGGATGCTCTCGCCCACCACGGCCTGCGCGATCCGCGACGGGTCGGCCGCGCCGTGAACAAGGAGCGTGCCGTCTTCGAGAGCGCTCACCGGCCACCCGAACCGATCCCGCAGCAGGCGCGCGGCCCTCGGCGGATCGGACACCGCCACCTCGATCCGGCGCGCGGCCCGGTTCCGCAACTCATCGACCGACGCTTCCACGAGCATCTTCCCGCCGCGGATCACCCCGACGCGCGTCGCGACCTGTTCGACCTCATGCAGGAGGTGGCTGCTGAGCAGGACGGTCATACCGCGTTGCTGGACCAACTCGCGCAGCAGGGCCCGCATGTCGCGGAACCCTTCCGGGTC
>JADGHN010000198.1 GCA_019683875.1 Clostridia bacterium | reverse complement strand
GCCTGCCACGGCCGCGCCTCTACCCCGGGTCCTGGAGCGACTGGATCTCCTACCCGGACGCACCCGTGGCTCGTGGGGACGAGCCGTCGCACCCGGCGGAGCGCCCCTAGGCGGGGCGTGCGACGGTGTGCGACGGAGCACCAACTCTCCCGAGGTCGTGACGGGCTGTCCCCGCGGCTGGACGTGCTCACGGAACGAGGCGAGCGCTACTTGCTCCGCGCCGCCGGCCCTGCGCCGTGAGCCCTCGCCTGGACGGGCGCGGCGGCCGGCTTGGCCTCGGCGCCCTTCGCCGGGGAGCCTTCAAGCTGCGCCCGACCCTCCCGCACGACCTGCAGCGCCTTTTGCAGGTTCGCCTCGACCTTCGCGAGGACGTCGTCGGCGTACTGGCGAGCGGCCTCCCGCATCTCCCGCGCGACGGCGCGGGCCTCCCCCTGGATGCGCGCCGCCTCTTCCTGCGCGCGCTGCGCGATGCTCGACTCCTTCACCAGCTGGTCCGCGTACGCGCGCGCCTCGCGCACGATCTGATCCGCCTCCTCGCGCGCCTGGGCGAGGATGCGGTCGCGTTCCCGCGCGACGCGCTCCGCCTGCTGGACGGAGGAAGGGATGTTGCGGCGCAGTTCCTCAAGCAGGCTGAGGATGCGGTCCTCGTCGAGGATCAGGCGGTTGGTCAGGGGGACGTGGCCGGCATCGGCGACGAGCGCCTCAAGCCGGTCCACCAGCGCAATCAAAGGATCCAATGCGTTGCCTCCTCTAACGGGCGAACTTCCGTTTCAGCGCGCCCTCCACATGCGGCGGCACGAAGGCCCCGACGTCCCCGCCGTGGCTGGCCACTTCCTTGACCAGGCTGCTGCTGATGAATGAGAACTCCGGCCGCGCCGCGAGGAACACCGTCTCCACGTCCGGGGCGAGGCGGCCGTTCATGTGCGCCATGGGCGCCTCATAATCGAAGTCCGCGCCGGAACGCAGGCCCTTCACCACCGCGCGCACGTCGTTCCGCAACGCGTAGCGCGCCAGCAGCCCGTCGCCGGTGTCGACCGCGACGTTGGGCCATTCCGCCACCGCCTGGCGGACGAGCTCCACCCGCTCCTCCACCGTGAACAGGGGCTGCTTGCCGGGGTTGTGGAAGACGGCCACGATCACGCGGTCGAACAGGCGCGCCGCCCTTCCGATGACGTCCAGGTGCCCGTAGGTGATCGGGTCGAAGCTGCCGGGACACACGGCGGTGCGCATGACGCCACTCCTCACGTTCGGCGGTCCGGGCGCGACCTTCAGTTCCCCGCCTGCGCCGCAATTCCTGCCGCCCGGTACAGGCAGACCGCGGTGTCGCCGTACTCGCGGCGCCGCCACAGCGCCAGCCGCTCCCCGCCCTCCGGAGCCGTCCCGCGACGGGCGAGCTCCGCGACCACGAGAGCGCCCTCGCTCACCACGCCTGGGAGGAACGGCCAGCAGCGCTCCAGCTCTCCTGACGCGTAGGGGGGGTCGAGGAAGATCAGGTCGAAGCGCTCTCCGTCTTCGGCCAGCCTCTGCAGGGCGCGCACGGCGTCGTCGCGCAGCACTCGCGCGCGTTCCGCGAAGCCGCACCGTTCAAGGTTCAGGCGGATGCAGCGCTGCGCGGCCGCGCCCCGTTCCACGAACACCGCCTCGCGCGCTCCCCGGCTCAACGCCTCGATGCCGAGCGCGCCGCTGCCCGCGTACAGGTCGAGGACGCGCGAGCCGGAGACTTCGTCGTGCAGCATCGAGAACAGCGCCTCGCGGACGCGATCGGACGTCGGCCGCGTGGTGCGCCCCGGCGGCGCCACGAGCGGCCGGCCGCGGGCTTCTCCCGCGATGACGCGCAAGGTTCGCGCCTCCGTTCTGCGTTCCAGGATACACCGTTGGAGGATACACCTGCGGCGAAACGGCCACGCTAACCGCGCAACCGCGGGCGGCGACGCGGGAACCCGGCACATGTCGCGCAACGCGGAAACGGGGGATTCGGATTGTTCGACTTGCGGCCGTCGATCGGCGAACTGCGCACCGATCTCGCGCTCGAGGCGACGCAGCACGCGCAGCAGGGGCTCGGCCAGCTGCCCGGCGTGCGCGTGGAGGA
>JADGHN010000197.1 GCA_019683875.1 Clostridia bacterium | reverse complement strand
TCGCGGAGGCCTACCCGCAGGTGGAGGCCACGGTCGCCGCGAGCGCGGCCGAGGCCGTGCGCGACGCGGACGTCGTCTGCTGCGCGACGACCGCCACGGAACCCGTCTTCCCCGCGGGCGCGGTCCGCCCCGGCACGCACGTCAACGGCGTCGGCAGCTTCCGTCCCGACATGGTCGAGCTGCCGCCCGAGCTCCTCCGCCCGCCCGTGTTCGTCGAATCGCGCGAGATCGCGCTCGCCGAATCGGGCGAAATCCTCGCCGCGCTGCGCGCTGGCCGCCTGCGCGAGGACGACCTCGTTCCCGTCGGCCGCGTCCTGGCTGGCGAGCATCCGGGCCGGCGCGGCCCGGACGAGATCACCGTCTTCAAGAGCGCCGGCACGGCCGCGCAGGACCTGTTCGCGGCGGCACGCGTGTGGGAAAACTACCGGGCGGAACAATCCCAACGCACACTGCGCGACAGGGAGTGACGACCGTGAAGATGGAAGCCGTGGAGAGCGAGCTGAAGCACTGGGGCGAGATCATCGTCACGACGGCCGCGGGGGACACGTACGAACTCCACCTCGGCGACACCACGTTCGACACCAAAACCCGCATGATCAAGCTGACGACGCCCGAGGCCGAATACCTCATCGACGGCGACGCGGTCGAGAACATCAAGAAGCACTACGGCCACAAGATCGAAGGCGGCGACGCGTAGCGCCGCCGCCTCGTCTTCGGCACCCCTTCAGGATCGCGGCGCGCCGTCACTTCGCGAACCGGTCGAGCCGGAACGGCTCGATCGGGTGGCGCGTGCCGCCGTCCAGGGCCAGATCCGCCATGATCTCGCCCAGCGTGGGCGCGAACTTGAACCCGTGGCCCGAGAGGCCGGCCGCCACGGCCACGCGCGAGAATGCCGGATGCAGCCCCAGGCAGAAGTTCAGGTCCGGCGTGTTCGTGTACATGCACACCTTGGACCGCGCCGCGCCCGGCTTCAGCCCCGGCAGCAGCACGGCCCGGGCCTCCTCCACGTGCGCGACGTCCTCGGGACGGATGGACCGGTCGACAGCGTCCGCGGTGGTGGTCTCGCCGCCGTGGTGCCGGCAGAACTTCACGGCCTCCCCGTCCAGCGCTGGGAACCCGTAGAACTGGGCGCCATCCGGCCGCTCCCAGAGGAAGACCGGCATGCGCTCCGGCAGGTACGGCGCGATGTCGCCGTCCGGCAGGAACCAGTGCATGACCTGGCGCTCGACCTGCAACGGCAGGAGGCCTTCGAGCAGCGCCGGGTTCCACGCCCCGCCGGCGATCACCAGCCGCGACGCGCGGTACCGGCCCTCGGAGGTGCGGACCTCCACCCCGGCGTCGCCGGCGTCCCATCCGGCGACCCGTTCCTCGAAGCGCAACTCCGCGCCCGCCTCGCGAGCCGAGTCCAGCGCCGCGGTCACCCCCAGTTCCGGGTTCACCACGCCGGCGCGCTTCTCGTAGACGGCCACCGCGCCCTCGGGCACGGCGAACGCCGGGAAGCGCCGGCGCACCTCCGCCGCGTCGAGCTCCTCGTGCGGGAGATCCCAGCGGCGCACGCTCTCCAGCGTGCCGCGGACCACTTCGCTCTCCGGCCGCCCGAGCATCAGGGCCCCTGTGAACGTGAGCAGTTTCCGCCCGCTGCGCCGCTCCAGGTCCTCCCAGAGCTCGAACGCGCGCTGCACAAGCGGCACGTACGCCGGATCCTCGAAGTACGCCGTGCGAATGATGCGCGTCTCCCCGTGCGAGGAACCGCGGTCGTGCGCCGGCGTGAACTGCTCGAGGCCCAGGACGCGCGCGCCGCGCCGCGCCAGGTGGTCGGCGGCGGCGCTGCCCGCCGCGCCGAGACCAATGACGATCGCGTCGTACTGCGCCATCAGCGATGCACGCTCCCCGTGTCCGTGTGCATGCGGCGCTCCGCCATACCCACGAGCAGGTGGACGAGCGCCCACACGGCCACGTGGGAGGAGGTGTGGTTCGGGTCGAACGGCGGGTAGACCTCGACCATGTCCCAGCCGATGAGGTTCGGCTGCTGCCCCGCGAAGTGGAGCGCCCGGTACAGCTCGTACGTCGTGAGGCCGTTCGGGTCGATCGGCCCGCC
>JADGHN010000196.1 GCA_019683875.1 Clostridia bacterium | reverse complement strand
CGCCACCCCCCGCCAGGCCGGCGGCAGCGCGGCGAGCGCGAGTTGCGTCAGGCCTTGAGGATCGCTGAGCCCCAGGAACGCGAACGCCAAGCCGAACAGAAGCACGGCCAGGGCCTTCGGCAGGGTTCCGAGCAGCGCCTGCAGGCCGTGGAACCCCGCGAGGGCCAAGCGCTGCACGGCGAGCACGACCACCCCGCCCGCCTCCCGCCAGTACGGTTCCAGCGAGGGCGGCAGCCCCGCCAGCGCCCCGCGCAGGAAGTTCCACAGGGCGGACGCGAGGCGTTCCGCCTGCGAGTACCACTCCGGCACGTGAGCGACAAAGCGGCCCGTCTCCGCCGTCAGGGCGGCCACGACGGCGATGCCGCCGAGCACCAGCCCCGTGCCGATCGTGGTCATCGCCAGCGCCGCCGCCCAGCGACGCGGCAGGCCGCGCGCCGCCGCCCAGTCGACCACCGGGGCGAGGAGCGCGACGAGCGCCGCGGCCACGACAAACGGGCCGAGCACCAGCGACCCGTAGCGCACGGCGATTCCCACGAGCAACGCGACCAGCGCCACGCGCGCGTAGACTTGCACGCTCCCGGCCTCCCACGGCCGTCCGCGCCCTCACGGCAGCCACGTCTGCCAGAGCCACCACGCCACCGGCATCGCGAAGGCGAGGCTGTCGAACCGGTCCCACACGCCGCCGTGTCCGGGGAGAAGCCCGCCGGCGTCCTTCCGCCCGGCGGCGCGCTTGAAGGCGGACTCGAACAGGTCGCCGACCGTTCCCGCCACGACCAGGCCCGCGCTGGCCAGGGCGAGGGCGACCGGCGGCCACCCCGCGAGCCGGGCCACGCCGTACCCGACGGCCGCCCCGGCGGCGAGCGCCGCCGCGAGGCCCTCCCACGACTTCCCGGGGCTCACCCGCGGCGCCAGGCGATGGCGGCCCCAGGCCCTGCCTATGAAGTATGCGGCCATGTCCGCCGCCCAGATCACGAGAATCGGCCAGAGGAGGTGCGGCCGGCCGATCTGCCGGAGGAGGATGAAGAAGGCGTACGGCGCCGGCGCCACGAGCACGTACGTGGCCCCGGCCGCCCATGCCTGCACGGCGGGGGCCGGGTCCCGCCGCGCGGCGCGCATCACGCCCCATGCGCCGAGGAGCAGGGTCGCGCCCGCGACGCCCGTGGCCCAGCCCCGCACGCCGTCCAGCCACGCCCCGCCAAGGACGAGCCAGCCCGCGGCCATCGACGGCAGCGGCCACCAGGCGCCCCAAAGGCCGCGCGCGATGCCGGCGAACTCGAAGGCCACCGCCGTGGCCGCCACCCACGCGAGCGCGAACGCCGCGGCGCCGCCGACGTACACGGCACCGAGGACCAGCGGCACCCCGACCACCGCCGTCAACACGCGGAGCGTGAGCTCGCTCATTCCGGAATGCCACCGAACCGGCGCTCGCGCTGCTGAAAGTCCGCGATCGCCCGGTAGAAGTCCTCCGCCGTGAAATCCGGCCACAGCACCGGCGTGCTCCAGAACTCCGCGTACGCGAGTTCCCAGAGAAGGAAATTGCTGACGCGCATCTCGCCGCCCGAGCGGATGAGAAGGTCGAGCTCCGGCAGGCCGGCCGTCGACAGCTGCGCGTTGACCCATGCTTCATCGACGTCTTCCACCTTCAGCCGGCCATCCTTCGCGAGCCGCACGGCGGCGCGCACAACCCGCAGGATGTCCTGCCGCGCGCCGTAGTTCACGGCGAAGGCCGCCTGCAACCCGGTGTTGGCCGCCGTCTCCTCCTCGGCCGCGCGCAGCGCGGACACGACCCCCGGCGGCAGGCCGTCGCGCTCGCCCAGAACGCGGACGCGGACGCCGTTCGTCTTCAACTCCGGGAGGTCGTGCTGAAACGTGTCCGCGAGGAGCTTCCAGAGAAACTCCACTTCCGACGCCGGCCGCTTCCAGTTCTCCGCCGAGAACGCGTACAGCGTCAGCGCCGGGATGCCCATCTGGGCCGCCGCCCGGATGACGCGCCGGACGGCCTCCACCCCGGCGCGGTGGCCCTCCGACCGCGCGAGGCCGCGCTGCTTCGCCCAGCGGCCGTTGCCGTCCATGATGACGGCGACGTGCCGCGGCAGCCGCGTGGAGTCCACGCCGAAGGCCTCCCACGGCGGCGTCGCCGCGTGCGCTGC
>JADGHN010000195.1 GCA_019683875.1 Clostridia bacterium | reverse complement strand
CACCTCGTCTACTTCGCGAGCCTGATCTTCGGTGGACTCTTCCTCGCGGTGCGCTCCATCGAGGCGCGCCGCTGGGCGTAGGGAGGCGGCCCCACGATGCCATCCGACACCTCCGCCGGCACGGCGCGGCGGCGCCGGCGCTGGCGCGCGTTCTCCGCGACGTACACGGCGGCCGTCATCGCGGCGCTGATCCTCGCCAACGTGGCCGGGGTCAGGGCGGAGCGCAGCTGGGATCTCACGCTGAACCGCATGTTCACGCTCTCGCCGCAGACGGTCGAGGTGCTGAAGGAATTGAAGCAGCCGGTCGACGTGATCGCGTTCGTCACCTCCAATAGCAGTCTGGCGACGCCGCTCACCGACCTCGTCCACGCGTACGAGGCGAAGGCGCCGGGCAAGATCCGCTTCCGGACCGTGGACCCGACGGTGCACCCGAGCGAAGCCCAGAAGTACGGTGTCACCGAGGCCGACGAAGTCGTGGTGGCGCAGGGCGAGCACCGTGAGGTTCTGCACTCGTGGGACTTCTACGGCACGAGTCAGGGGCCGAACGACTGGAACGGCGAGGCGGCGCTGACAAGCGCCATCTTGCGCGTCGCCCATCCCGAGACGCTGAAGGTCTACTTTCTTGAAGGGCACGGGGAGCTCGCCGAGGATCGAGAGCTGTACCCCTTCAGCCAGGCCCTGCGCGACCAGGGCTACGAGGTGCTCCGCCTGAACCTGCTCCAGCAGCCCGGGGTGCCGGACGACGCGTCCGTGCTCGTGATCGCGGCCCCGCAGCACGACCTGCAACCGGCCGAAGCCGGCGCGATCCGCACGTACGCGACCAAGGGCGGGCACGTGCTCGTGATGCGCGACCCGTCGGACACCCCGCTGCCGAACCTGGACGGGCTTTTGAAGGAATGGGGCGTGACGCCGCAGCGGGACTACGTCGTCGACCCGGTGCGCCACTACCTGACCGAGCCGACGGCGGTGATCCCGCAATACGAGTACTCGCCCATCGTGGATCCGCTGCAGCAGGCGCGCGTCGCGACGGTGTTTCCCGCGGCCGCCGGCCTCGACTACGACGCGCAGAGCGGGCGCATCACGCCGCTCTTGAGCACCTCCGACCAGGCCTGGGGCGAGACGGATTTCAAGAACGCGGCTGCGTTCGAGAAGAGCAAGGACCGGCAGGGGCCGCTGACGATCGCGGTGTCCGTCGAGGGGCTGCCCGGGGGGAACGGGTCGAGCGGCTTCCGCGCCGTGGTCTTCGGCGGCAGCGTCTTCGCGACGCAGCAGTGGTTCGGCATCCAGGGGAACCACAACCTGCTCCTGAACGCCACCGCGTGGCTCTCCGGGCGCCAGCAGGGCATCACGCTGCGGCCCAAGCCGGCCGTGTCGGCGCCGATGGCGCTCGACGCCGGTCAGGCGACGGTGCTCATGTTCCTGACCGTCGTGCTGCTGCCGCTCTTGTCGCTGGGCGCGGGCGCCTGGGTCTGGTGGCGCCGCCGGCGGTTGTAGTGGCGCCGGGCGGCGGCCGTGGGACCGCGCGAGGAGGCGGCTGCCGACCGCGCCCGGCGGGAACGGGTTAGACTCTGTTCGAGAGCTCGACTTTGTCCGAGGGGGCATTCCGTTGGCGAAGAAGCAACCTGCGCGCGGGCGGTCCGCCGCCCCGAACCGGTGGCGCTGGCTGGCGCCGCTTCTGGCGGTCGTCGTCGTCGCCGGGCTGGCCGGCTACGTCTTCATCTGGCAGCCGCGGCAGGCGGAGCGCCAGAACGCTCCGCTCCGCCTGGCGGACGTCGACACGTCCAAGGTGAACGAGATCACGATGGAGAACCAGCAGCTGGAAGACCTCGGTCTCCTCTTGCAGGGGAAGACGTGGACGATGGTGAACAGCAGCGGCCACACCGTCGGGGAAGCGGACGCGGCGCAGGTCCGGGCCTTCCTGGACCGGCACTTCAAGCACCTCACGGCCAAGCGCAAGGTCGAGAACCCGGGCAAGGCCAGCGAGTACGGCTTCGGCGACCCGCGCTGGGTGGTGACGGTCACGCAGGAGGACGGCAGCACGGTGAAGATCACGATCGGCGCCAACGATCCCATCACGGGAGACGACTACGCGCTGATCGACGGCCACCCCGGCGTGTACCTGCTGTCGCCGGACCTTGCCGCCGACCTGTCCGTCGATCCGAAGCACTGGTCG
>JADGHN010000194.1 GCA_019683875.1 Clostridia bacterium | reverse complement strand
GGCCGCGCCGAGGACGACCGCCACCAGGGCCGCCAGCCACACGCCCGGCCGCGCCTGCGCCGACAACGTCGCCGGGTTGAAGAAGCGGTTGAAGACGACAACCGCGGGCGCGGCCGCCGCAAGGGTCGCCATGAAGGCCTCCACCACGCGCAAGCGGAAGCCGGCCGGCTGGCTCGCCCACAACAGCACCAGCCCCGCCGGGAACACGAGCCACGCGCCGCGCGACTGCGTGTAGACGAAGACGACGAGCATGACGGCCGCCGCCGCGGCCACCGCAGCCGATGTCCACGCCCGCGGCGCCGCCTGCCGCGTCCACAGCCCGTACGCGACGAGCAGGCACGTCATGAGGTAGGCGGCCGTGCTGTTCGGGTACTGCAGCGCGGACAGCACGCGCGTGCCCTGCAGGTACCCGTTGCCGTGCACGGTGCCCGCCGCGGCGCCGACGCCGAGCACGGCCACCAGCGTTCCCGCCGCCACCGCCGCCCACATGAGGCGGACGCGCTCCGGCCCGTCCAGCCGCGCGGCAAAAAGGAGGCCGGCGAGGCTCAGCCCGTAGAGGATGGCCGTCTGCACCGCGGCGCGGGGATCGGCCGCCCACGCGGCCGACAGGAGGTACAGCGCCACGAGCGCGGCGGCGGCCGCCTCGAACCGGCCCCATCCCTGCCACGCGTCCTCCTTCGCCGCCGCCCTGCGCCAGGTGACCCAGCCGAAGAGAAGCACGATGAGCAGTGCGAAGATCTCCATCTGCTGAAACGGGAAATAGAGGCCGCGCATTTCCGGGGAAAAGACGAGAACGGCCATGTAGGCGAACGGCAGTGCCAGGCCCCACCCGGCCGCGAGGGCCGTCTTGGCCGCCTTGCCCTGCGCGCCCTGCGCGGCCGCCTGCGCCGCCCCACCGGCGGCCGAACGACGCTTCGACATGCAACCAACCTTTCACGAACGAAGATCCGTCGCGGCGGAGATCCACCGCCGGGACGGGGTCGAGATCCGCGTCGACGCGGACAGGTTTCCGGTATTCGCGGGGACGACGGCGGAGCCCTGTCGGACCGGGGACGTCCATCGTCGAGTTGTACGCCGGGTCGAGAAATGGCACAATCCGGAACCAGGTTCCGGGTGATGGCAAGCGAGCCCAACGCGGAACCGTTCTAGCGTACGATGGGCGCCCAGCGCATCGGCGAGCGCGTGTCTCCCGTCGATCCGGAACGGAAGCTCCCGCGACTTCGATATCCATTGGAGGCAGCCGCTCCAACGAAGGGGAGTGCACCGGATGCAAGCGTCGACGCCCCTGCGGACGTTTCTTAAGCTCTTCGCCGCCGCGCAGGGGCTGTTGTGGCTCGCCTGGTGGGCGGGTTACGCGTGGTTTCCCGAAGGCGCGTTACGCGCCCGGACCATCTCCTCGGCTTTGCCCCTGGAGCGGTTTGGCCCTGCCGGTCGCGTCGTCGCCGTGCTGGGCTCGAACGTCCTGGCCGCCGCGTTGTTCGTGGCCGGGGCGAACCTGCTCCGCGTTCGGCGACTGCCGCTCGGCTTCCTCCCGCCCCTGGTTTACTGGGGACTTTACGGGCTGCTGCTGGGCACGAATTCGTTCGCCACCCCACTGCCCGAACGGCCTGCACCGTCGCTGGCGGCGGTTCTCGCACGTGTTGGCTTCATGGAGCTCACCGCCTACGTCTTGGTTGCCGCGGCCACGGCGGGATGGGCGCGATGGCGCCAAGATAGCTGGCTCGGCGGTCCGGTGCGGGGCCTTGACCCACGTCCCCTCCGCGCGCCGGAGTACACGATGCTGGCCCTTGCCGGTGTTCTCCTCGTGTGCGCCGCCCTGCGGGAAGTCTCGCAGTGGTGCGGCGCGCCCGGCAGCTGTTGACCACGGCCCCGCCGCGTCGACCAAGTACGCCGCCTCGCCCAGGCACGCGGCCCGCCAGCGGCGTCCCTGACACGCAGGCGCCGATCACGCGCGCGTCGCGCATCGGGGTCGGAAAGGAAGGCCTCGAGGGGCCGCGAATCCTTCGTCGTCAGCCCACGCTCCGCGCCCCGGACGAACCGGCGCGGCAGCGCGGCTTCGTCAACGCCGACTCCCCAGCGCAACGACAAGGAGGGCCCTCGCCCGTGCCCAAGAGAACCCTCGTCATCGGCGGCGCCGGCTTCATCGGCAGCCACGTCTGCGACGCGCTGCTGGCG
>JADGHN010000193.1 GCA_019683875.1 Clostridia bacterium | reverse complement strand
CCGACGGCCGGCCACTTCTACCGCAGGTTGGCGAAGCTTCCGGCGAACGAGGCGTGGCAGCGGATCGAGGAGGAAGCGGCCGCGGCGGTGGAGGCGGGCGCGGTCCCGCCCGGAGAGGAGGGTGACGTCTCGTGAGTGATGCGGTGAAGGACGCGGGGGGCGCGGCGGCGCGCCCGGTGGCCGGCGACGGCGCGGCCGCGCGCGACCCCTGGACGCCCGAGCAGCGCCTGGCCATCGAGACGCGGGGACGCAACCTCCTCGTGAGCGCGGCGGCCGGCTCCGGCAAGACGTCGGTGCTGGTGCGGCGGGTCATCGAGCGGATGCTCGACCCGCGGCAGCCCGTCGACATCGACCGCATGCTCGTCGTCACCTTCACCGAGGCGGCCGCGGCCGAGATGCGCGACCGCATCCGCCGCACGCTCGAGGCGGAGATGGAGAAGCGCCCGGCGGACATGCGGCTGCGGCGCCAGGTCGGGCTTCTCGCGCGGGCGTCGATCTCCACGCTGCACGCCTTCTGCCTCACCGTGATCCGGCAGTACCACTACCGCATCGACCTCGACCCGGGCTTCCAGGTGATCGACGACCACGAGGCGCTCCTCCTGCGGCAGGACGTGCTGGAGGACGTGCTGGAGGCGCGCTACGCGGCCGGGGGCGAGGCGTTCCGGGCGCTCGTCGACGCGTACGGGCGCCGGGACGACGAGACGCTGCGCCAGTTCGTGCTGGGCCTGCACGACCTGGCCGTCAGCCAGCCGTGGCCGGACGCGTGGCTGGACGGGCTCGTGGCGCGCTTCGACGAGGCCGCGGGCCGGCCCGTCGAGGCGAGCCCGTGGATGGAACCGCTCCGCGCCTTGGCGCGCCGCGAGGCGGAGCAGGCGATCCTGCACGTCGAGGAGGCGCTGCGCCTCTGCGCGCTGCCGGGCGGCCCGGCCGACCGCGCCGGCATCCTGGAGACGGACCGCGAGCGCCTGCGCGAGGTGGCGCAGACGGTGACGGCGGGCACGTGGGAGGAGATCCGCGCGGCGCTGGCGGCGGACTGGCCCCGGTTCACGGGGAGCCGGGACGTCGACCCGATCCTCCTCGAGCGCGTGCAGAAGCACCGGAAACGGGCGAAGGACCGGCTCGAGAGGCTGTCGCGGCAGGTGTTCCACAGCGACGCGGCCGCGGTGACGGCCGACCTCGCCCGCATGCGCGCGCTGGCGGCAGAGCTCGTGGACCTGGTCCGCGCCTTCGGGGAGGCGTTCGCCGCGGCGAAGGCGGAGCTGGGCGTCGTCGACTTCGCCGACATGGAACGGCTGGCGCTGCGGGTGCTGCTCGACCCGGACGCGCGGCCCGGGGAATTGCGGCCGTCGCCGGCGGCGAAGGAGCTGCGCGAGCGCTTCGACGAGGTCCTCGTCGACGAGTACCAGGACATCAACGAGGTGCAGGACGCGATCCTGCGCCTTGTGGCGCGCGACGGCGAGGACGGCGCGCCCAACCTCTTCATGGTGGGCGACGTGAAACAGAGCATCTACCGCTTCCGGCTGGCCGAGCCGGGCCTGTTCCTGCGGAAGTACGCGACGTTCCCGCCGCTGCGGCCGGGCGGGGAGCCGGGGGTGCGCGATGCGCGCATCGACCTGAACGCCAACTTCCGCAGCCGCCGGTCGGTGGTGGACGCCGTCAACTTCGTCTTCCGCCAGCTGATGACGCCCACGGCCGGCGGGATCGCATACGACGAGTCGGCGCAGCTTGTGGCCGCGGCCGATTACCCGGCGCCGGACGCCGCTGTTCCGGAGGGCGCCGCCGGGGAGGCGCCCGTCGAGGTGCACCTGCTGGAGCGCCGGCCGGGGAGCGAGCCGTGGCCGGGGTCAAACCGGGCGGCGGAGGACGGCGGCGACCGCGACGACGCCGGCGACGAGCCCGGCGCCGCGTACGAGGACGCCGAGGCGCTGGAGGCGCTGGAACGGGAGGCGCTGCTCGTCGCCCGGCGCATCCGGGCGCTCGTCCACGGCGAGGCGGGGCAGCCGCCGCTGCACGTCTGGGACAAGGACCTGCGCGCCTACCGCCCCGTGCGGCACCGCGACATCGTCGTGCTCCTCCGCAGCGTGAAGTGGAAGGCACCGGCGTTCGCCGAGATGCTCGCCCGCGAGGGGGTGCCGGTCTACACCCGGGCGGGCGGCGGCTACTTCGCGACGATGGAGATCGAGCTGATGCTCGCG
>JADGHN010000192.1 GCA_019683875.1 Clostridia bacterium | reverse complement strand
CGCGAGGGCCGTTTCCGGAAAACCGCCGGCCAGGAGGTAGCGGGGCAGGTGCGGCTCGACCGCCTTCGCGCGCGTGACCAGCGCCTGCGCCTCAGGGGCCGGAAGAGCGGCGAGTGCCGCGAGGTCGAGACCCTTCGGCATGGGCGGCACCGGAAGGTTGCGCAGCTGCAGGTACTCGTAAAACGAAAGCGGCGGCACCTGGACGTCCGTCCAGCGTCCCGCGCCGGATTCGGCGCCCTCCACCTGGAGGCGGGCGCTGGCCGATCCCGTCGCCACAATGCGGTAACCCGGGTGCTGGTCGACGAGGATCTTGAGCCAAGCTGCCCAGTCCGACGCGTAATGGATCTCATCAAGAAGGAGCAGCACCTCCGGACTGCCGGCGGCGACGTTCACCTGAAAGATCTCGACGAGACTCTCGAGGCTGACGAGCTTCAGGATCGGGTGGTCGAAGGAGACGTAAAGAATCCGCTCCGGCGGCCATCCTTGCTTGAGATAACGGTCCGCGACCTGGTACAGGATGGTCGTCTTGCCCACGCGCCGGGCGCCGGAGAGGATCACGGCGCGGCGCAGGTCCCGCCGCGCCAGCAGGCGGATGGCCTCGTGGAACGGGATGCGCGGAAACGGGCGGAGCAGGTCCCCCGGCACGGTGCCGGTGGACCACCACGGATTGAATCCCCTCAGGACCTGCAGGACCTGGACGTCTTCCACAACGGCCACAATCGTCAGCCCCTCCGCCGACAATTATGGCCGTTTTTTGTCCAGTATACTAGACATTTACCGCCCCCCGATGGCGCGGCCGTTCTTGAGGAAGTCCGGGATGTCCCCGCCCAGGAAGCTCCGCTTGCCGGTGAACAGGTCGAGCGACCACGTGCCGGCGTAGCGCGGGTGGCTGGAACGCTCGTGCCACACCACCTTCACGCCGACCGTGTCGATCACGATGGACGAACCCCGCCGCGTGAGCGCTGCGGAGAGTCCGTCGACCAGCTTGAGCAGGCGCAGCATGGGCAATAGCGCCGTCGGGAACTCCGGCGGCAGCTCGTGCTCCTCGTGGTGGTGATAGCGGACGAGCGCGACCACGTGCGGGTGCTCGTCGTAAAACGTCTCCGCGATGTCGGCGCTGCGCTGCGCGTGGAGCTTTGAAGGTTCGAAGGCCTCCCGCGGGTCGACGACGTCGCCCGGCTTCAGGTCCGGCTGGGACTTGCCGAGGTCGTGGAAGATCACGGCGCGGACCAGCTGGTCCTTGTTGATGCCGATGGGCATGCCGCCCTTGCGGTGCAGATCCGCGAGGACCTTCAGCGCGTTGATGACGTGCCGGTAGCCGCCGTCCGGGATGACTTCCGTGATGGTGATCGTGTTGGTGGCGGGGTCGAAGACGTCGCGGAACTCCGGCGTGCTCTTGAGCTTCTGCTCCACGCGGGTGTTGGGCAGCGTGAGCGCGAAGGCGTCGTCCAGCTCGTCCCGGGCGGCGAGGAGCTGCATCTCCGTCCGCTTTTGCTGGGTGATGTCGGTGAACGTCTGGATCGCGCCGACGACCTTCCCGTCGACGATGAGCGGCACGAAATTGCAGTTCCAGATGCGGCCGTCCTGGAGGTGCGACTCCACGTTGTAGAATGCCTTGCCGGTCTCCAGCACCTCGAAGATCGGGGAGCGGTCCCGGCTGATCTGGGTGGCGCGCTGGCCGATGCGCTCCGACGCTTTCACGCCCGTGAGGCGCTCCGCCGCGGGGTTGAACTCCCGGATGTAGAGATCCTTGTCCACGACGATGATGCCCTCGCGCAGCGAATGCAGGATGTGCTGGGCGAGGATCGCGCCGTCCGTCAAAAAGGGCGCGGGTGCGGTCCGCCCGTTGCCTGAGAGCTCCCGTGCGGCGGCCACCTCGCTGCGCGCGGTGGACGCATGGTCTTTTCGCCGTCGATTTTGCGGCATCGACTCTCTCCCCGAACGTCGGATCGAATTCACCGCGAAAAAAAGGCGAATGAGCGCCCAAGACCGGTCCGATCTCCGGCGCGCGGGCGCGGGCGCGCCCGTGTCGAGGCTTGGCGCGGATTCGACCCGGAATCGGCGTTTTCCTGCTATATTTTGTCGATCTCTGGCGTTCAGACTTTAAGACCAAGATATGGCGCTCGGAATCGCGGTCGTACGCTGTCGCTGGTGGCGGCTGGCGGTGAGGTGAGGACGGGAGGGCGCGGCCGGCGGGGAC
>JADGHN010000191.1 GCA_019683875.1 Clostridia bacterium | reverse complement strand
AGGTGGACCGGGCGCATGCGCAAGGTCGCCTTGTCGTCAAGCCACGCGGCGCGTGCGGGCAGCCGGTACTCGTGGAGGCCCGGCTCGCCCAGCGGGGCGCGGGACGCCTCCTCGCGACGGTCGCCGTACACGAAGCTGCCGCCGCCGGCGTCGCGGTTCGCCACGGCCAGGCACAGGTCGTTCTCCTCCGCCCGGGCCGACCAGAGCCAGGGCCGCCCGATCTCGCCCCCGCCGGGCGCGGCGACGAGGCGGCAACCGCGCTGCGCGAGGCGGCGGATCGGCTCCGGGTGGCGCAGTTCGGTCAGGTTGAGCAGTCCCACGCGGCCGAACGGCAGGTCGACGTACGCGTCGCCGGACCCCGTGCCACACCATGCGCGCGCCGGCTTCGGAATCTGGCTCGACCTCTTCTTCGCCTCGACGCCGTCCGTGCCGACGAGGACCGTCGTCAGGTAGAGGTCGCCGTCCGCCCACTCCAGAAGGGTTGTGACCAACCGGCTGTTCAGGCGACGCGCCCACTCCAGCAGCCAATCACTGGAGGGTCCGGGCAGGGGTTCCGCCCACGCGGCCACGTCGCGGGCTCCGCGCACGTCCTGCACGTCGACGAGCGCCGGCAGCACGACGAGCGCCGGCGGCGCGTCCGAGTCGAGCAGCTCGATCAGCTGGCGCTCGCACGCGAGCTTCACGTCCGACGGGTTGGACGGGGAGTCGCCCGCTTGCACCACGACCACCTTCGCCTCCGGGAACGAGCCGCCGCTGGGCGGGTACAGGTGCGGGTTCAGCAGCAATTCCTGGCACTCCTCCGGCGTGCAGACGAGCGCGTCCACGTCCGGCCGCTCCTTGTCCCGGGCGCGGTCGACCGAGACGACGGCCATGGCCACGCCGTCGCCCTCGGGTCCTTTCGCGTCCAGGACCTCCCCGTCCGGGCCGATCACGCAACTGCCGCCCGAGAAGCGGACTCCCCGCTCCTCGCCCCAGCGGTTGGTGGCGATCCAGAACACGCCGTTCTCCGCCGCGCGGGCGCGCCAGACGTTGGCCGGCGTGCGGCCGAGCCAGTTCGTCGGGTGCAGGACCACGTCGGCGCGCGAAAGCGCGAGGATCCGCGCGGCCTCGGGAAAGTCGGCGTCCCGGCAGATGAGGAGCGCCACGCGGCCGAGTTCCGTGTTCCAGACGGACCACTCCTGGCCCGGCGCGGCCCAACGGGTGTCCTCCACCCACAGGTGCGTCTTGCGGTAGCGGCCGACGAGCTTGCCCTTGGAATCGATGAGGACGGCGCTGTTATAGAAGACGCCCGTGTCGGGTTCCACCTCCGCGAGACCGTAGGCGACGTACACCTGGCGCTCGCGACAGAAGGCGGCGACGCGTTCGCTGGTGGGCCCCGGGACCGGTTCCACGAAGGGGGCGATTTCCGCGCGATCGGCGAAGATGTAGCCGGTCGTGGCCATCTCCGGCCACACGATCAGGCGGGCGCCGGCGTCAGCGGCGCGTCGGGAGAGGTCAAGAAGCCGCTCGAGGTTCTCCGCGGGCCGACCCCAGGCCGGTTCGAATTGCACTGCAGCGGCGAGGAATTTCATCGTTCGCCCTCCCGCCACGCGATTTCGCGCTGCGCGGGGCAATTCCTGGCGAACGGCCGGCAGGGCGGCGGTTGTCCCGCGACCCTACGGCGGCGTCTCGGAGGTCGACGACGGGTCCCGGCCGGACAGGTGCGCCTCTGGCGGCGGCAGCTCGCCCCGTTCCCGGCGCAGTTTCGTCATGTAGCCTCCGACGCGGCCGCTCTCCGCCGCCGTCAGCCCGCCCCAGCCGACCTGCCGCACCTTCTGCAGCAGGCCGAGCATGGCCGCCGCCTCCCATTTGACGGTCGCCAGCGGGCTCTCGTCCTCTTCCGGCGACTGCGGCCCGAACCATCGCTTGCGCTCCCGCTCGCGCCGCTCCTCCTCGGTGAGCCTGCGTCCCACGCCTCGCCCTCCTCCTGGTGCCTCGACCGGGCGAGAGTCTGCCTCCGGGGCGCGATTCTCATGCGCGCGCGGTTTCGTATGCGCATTCGCGTCGGAGAGGGCATCCGCCGCACGCCGGGCGCGCGCGACAATGCCGCTTGGCCAGCTCCACGAGGAGGGCGTGGAACTCCGCCCACTCCGCCGCCGTGGCGCGCCAAGCCGCCATCACGGCCGCGCGCGCCGTCTCATAGCCGACGGCGCCTTCGAACCAACCGAGCCGGGTCCCGATGCGACGCGCGTAGGCGTCGGCGACGAACGCCGGGCGGCCGGCGG
>JADGHN010000190.1 GCA_019683875.1 Clostridia bacterium | reverse complement strand
ATATTCGCGGGCGCGGCGGACGCCGCGGCCGCGAGCCGCGAGACATGAGACGGTTGAGACAGGCGTTTCTGCAGGCCACGCTGTACCCCGCGGACCCCGTCACCCAAAGGAACGCCCGCAACAGCCTCATCGACGGCATGGCGTTCAACGTGGTGACGGGCTGTTTTCTTCCGTACGTGGGCGCGTTCGTGCTCTCCCTGGGCGGGAACGCGTTCGCCGTCGGCCTCGCCGCGTCGTTGCCGGCGCTGGTGCAGACCGTCGCGCAGTTGCCGGGCGCGAGGATCGTCTCGCGCCAGCCGCGCCGCCTGCCGGTGGTGCTGCGGTGGAACTGGGCGAGCCGCCTCGCGTACGTGCCGCTGGGCGCCGTGCCGTTCCTGCCCATCTCCCCCGACGCGCGCGTGGCGCTCTTCCTTCTGCTTTACGCGTACATGAGCTTCCCCGCGACGGTCGGCAACGTCGCCTGGACGGCGCTCATGGCCGAACTGTTCCCGCCTCACCTGCGGGGGCGCATCTTCGCCGACCGCAACATGTGGCTCACGCTGGTCACGCTGCTCTCCTCCGCGCTGGGCGGTGCGCTCGTTCTGATCCTCCCGTGGCCGGGGCACTACCTCGCGCTCATCGCCATCACGTTCGCCGGCCAGATGGTCTCGATGCGGTATCTGGCGCGGTTGCAGGAGCGCCCCGCGGGTGCGGAGGGAGGGCGCCCGGAGGCGTCGCCCGCGCGGGCTTCGGCCGAGGCTCGCCGCGGGGGCTGGGGCCTCTTCTGGACGTTCGCCCTGGCCGCATTCGTGTTTCAGGCCGGCTGGGCGCTGCCCCAGGGGATCTGGCCGATCCTCTTCCTGCGCATCGACGGCCTGCACGCCTTCTGGTTCGGCGTGTGGAACGTCGTCTCATCGCTTTTCACGGTTCTCTGCGCCCGGTGGTGGGGGAGGTTCTACGACCTGCGGGGCCCCTTCGCGGCGGCCGGCCTGGCGGCAGCCCTGTTCGTGGTGTTTCCGCCCGCCTATCTCGTGGCCCGGACGGCCCTTCCCATCACGCTCCTCAACGTCCTCACCGGCGTCGCCGTGGCCGGCATCAACCTTTCCCTCTTCAACGGCCTTCTTGAAGTGGCGCCTGATGACCGGCGCCCGCAGGCGGTGGCCTGGTTCAATTTTCTGATCGGATTGGCCAATTTCGCCGCGCCGCTTCTCGGCACGTTCGTGTTCGAACAGTGGGGGCTCTCGGCCTGCATGTGGTGTTCCGCGACGCTGCGCCTGGCCGGCGCCATCTTCCTCGCCTGGCCCGCCGTGGCCCCGACCCGCCGGATGAGTCGAACCGCGACATCGCTTGTCCGTTGACGGCTTCATTTGTCATTTCGGTTGAACTTTCGGGAACAGTATTTACGATGAAGAAAAAGTTTTGCTACAAGGAGGATTCGTGTGCGGATCGGGCTTGGTGCCGGCACCCGATGGTTCGCGGCGGAGAGCGGTGGGGCGGGGGGCGCGGAGGGCGTGATCGTCCGCCGGAGGGGGCCCCGGCGTGGCTTCAAGCACTGGACGCGTTCGGAGGACGAGCGCCTGCGGCAGGTCGTGCTCTCGACCCTCGGACGGCTGGGGACGCTTCAGGCGGTGGCGGAGGAATGCCACCCGGCGTTCAATCGGGACGCGGGAAGCGTCCTGCGCCGCATCCGCCACCTGCGGCGTGCGGATGCGGAGTTCGATGCGGCCGTCATGGCGCGCCTTCGCCGGGCGCGCCGCGTTCTCGGCGCGGGAGCGGAAGATGCGTTCGAGACCGCTGGCGGCGCGCCGGAGGTCGGAGGCGGCGAGACCGCCGCTCCGGCGGTGCCGGCGTTCCGCGCGCGGCCGTCGGAGGCGTCGACCGCCGCTGGTGACGAGCTCATCGCCGCCTTTCTCGAGGCGAACAGCGGGCCGCTGGACGCCCGGCAGCGCGAGCGGCTGGCGCTTCTCGCGGAGCGATACGGGCAGGTGCCGGTCATGGCGGCGCTGGCCGAGTCGCTGTTGCACCGAGCCGACGTGATCCTGGCGGACGTGGAGCGGCGCCTTTCGCGATAGCCGCGAGGCCCGTGCGGCCGCCCCCTCCGGGGGGCGGCCATCTTTTTTGTCCGTTTCGCATAGCGTGGTTGACGAACATGTACGGCAACGAGGGAACCCGGGGGACGGGCCGTGCGACAAAACGATATAATCACAACGATTTCGACATGGTGTCGAGAAGCAGCGGGAGGCTCCGCGATGCGCCGCTGGGCGCCGGTATGGATCATCGCCGCGTTGAC
>JADGHN010000189.1 GCA_019683875.1 Clostridia bacterium | reverse complement strand
GGACGAGCCCGTGCGCGTCGAGGTGCGGCTGGCGGCGGGCGGCGACGGTGAAGCCAGCGGGTCGGCGCCGGACGCCGCCGGCAGCCCCGCCCCCGACCCGCGCGCCGTGCTGGAGCGCCTGCCCTTCGTCCGGCGCGTCATCCCGGGCAGGGACGACCGCACGTGGGTCGCGGAGTGCGTGCCCGAAACCGGCACCGACGCCGCACCCCGGCTGGCGCGGACGCTCGTCGAAGCCGGCCTCCCCCTGGAGGGCATGCGCACCCAGGGCCGCGGCCTCGACGACATCTATCTCCGCTATTTCCAGGGGGCTCGCGGCGAGGACAGCGGGCGGGGCGGAGAGGCCCGGCGCGGCGATACTCGCGACGGCGGCGTGCCCGGCGCCGGCGGCCCAAGCGCCGGCCAGCCACGTTCCGGCGCGTCCCCGTCGACCGCCAGAACGGAGGTGCGCGCATGAACGGCGTCATCGCCGTCACCCGCAAGGAGCTGGCCGACCACTTCGGCAGCCTGCGCTTCCTCATCCTTCTCGGCCTCATCGCGCTGAGCGGCCTCACCGCGCTGTACCTGGCCGCGCAGACGATCCGCGCCAACGCCGCCGACGCGTCCAGCACCGGCTTCGTCTTCCTCCTGCTCTTCACCTCGTCCGGCAGCTCGCTGCCGCCGTTCACGGCGCTGCTGGGCTTCCTGGGGCCGCTCGTGGGTCTGGCGCTCGGATTCGACGCCATCAGCAGCGAGCGCGCGCGCGGCACGCTCAGCCGGCTCGTCGCGCAGCCCATCCACCGCGACGCCATCATCAACGGCAAGTTCCTGGCCGGCCTGACGACGCTCGTCGTGATGTTCACCAGCATCCTGGCGCTGGTCGGCGGCCTCGGCCTCATCCTCACGGGCGTGGCGCCCACGTCCGAAGAGATCGCGCGGCTGATCGCGTTCCTCGTCGTCACCGTGCTCTACGTGGCGTTCTGGTTGGGCCTCGCCATCCTCTTCTCCGTCGTCTTCCGCAGCGCGGCCACGTCCGCCCTCACCGGCGTGGCGCTGTGGCTCTTCTTCAGCGTGTTCCTGGGGCTTCTGGCGGGAATGGTCGCCGACGCCGTGGCGCCCGCGGGCGACAACCCGACCATCGCGGAAGCGCTGCGTCACGCGTACTGGGAGCAGGACCTCTCCCGTCTCTCGCCGACGACGCTCTACAGCGAGGCGGTGTCGGCGCTGCTCTCGCCCGCCGTGCGCACTGTGGGGCCGATCGTCATCACGCAGACGATCGGCATGGTGCCGGGCAAGCTCTCCTTCGGTCAGAGCCTGCTCCTCATCTGGCCGCAGGTGGCGGGGCTGCTGGCGGCGACGGCGCTCTGCTTCGGGCTGGCGTACGTCTACTTCATGCGGCAAGAGGTGCGGGCGTGAAGGGGCCGCGAAGCGGCGCGGGCGTCAAACCTCGTTTGCGAGACGCTCACAGCGGTCCAACCACCGGGAGACGGTGGCGCTTCCGGATCGGGCGAAGTCAATGCGCACGAGGACGGCGTGGCGTTGCGAGGCGGTCAGTTTCACCCCCGGCTCTCCTCCCGCACCCGGCGGCGCTCCTCCAGGAACGAAGCGACGAATTCCGCCCAGTCTTCGGCTTCGCGGTCGACGGCGAGGACGAACTCGATCTCGGCCCCTTCATCCCGCGTAAAAAGAGGGATGCCCCGGATCGCATCCCGCGCCACAAGTGGATTCGCGCCGTTCAGCACGACGAGGTCCACGGGGCGTCCGGTGGCGCCTTCAAGCTTTGACGCGAGGCGGGCCAGCCGCTCAAACGGACACTCGCCCTGCATCCACACGGCGACGTCAAGATCCGAATCTTGACGAGCGCTCCCCTTTGCTGCCGAGCCGAACAGCCACGCGGAGCGCACGTCCGTTTCGGACGCCAGGGCGTCGCGTAGGGCTCCCACGACCTGTTCCAGATCCATGATCCACGCGCCTCCGGTTGGGGACATCGTACCATTGACGCGCCACGCCCGCCCATACGACAAAGCGGCCCGGGAGCGAGTCCCGGGCCGCCGTCGTTGGGGCGCTTCGCCTCGAAAACGCCGCCGCGCCTCAGTCCGCCTGCACCGCCACCGAAGTCGCCCGCCGCTCCACCGGGAACACGACCGACGCCGGCAGCACCTTCATCAGCACCACGTACACCACGCCGCCGATGATCAGCGCCGTCAGCGACGGGATGCCCCACGTGACCACCTTGCCCGCCACGGAGCCGACCGCCCACGCCACGAGGCCGGCCACGTTCACCGTCGGGTACGACTGCGGCAGCTCGCCCTTCGCGCGCGTCGCCTCAAGCTCCTTGCGGTGCGTCTTGAGGATGAAGTAGTCCGCCATCATGATGCCCCCGACGGGCGGCAGCGTCACGCCGAGCAGCGTCAGGAACGGCACGAACAGGTTCAGGATG
>JADGHN010000188.1 GCA_019683875.1 Clostridia bacterium | reverse complement strand
ACGAACGGCAGGCCTTCCGTGACGCGCCGCACGAACCATTCGTACCCGAACCAGGCCGTCGCGGCGGCCGCCAGCGCCCCGGCCAGGCCGAGGATCGCGCCTTCCAGGAGGAACGGCCAGCGGATGAAGCCGTTCGTCGCGCCCACGAGCTTCATGATCGCCACCTCGCGGCGCCGCGCGTACACCGTGAGCCGGATGGTGTTGGAGATGATGAAGAGCGTCGCCGCGGAAAGCAGGGCCACGAGGGCCAGGCCCAGCATGCGGACGCCGTCCGACAGCGTCGTCAGGCGCTTGACGACGTCCTGTTTGTAGTCGACCGAGTCGACACTTTCGATGTCGCCCAGGGCCCGCACGACCCCGGGAATGTGGGCGGGGTCGTCCACCCACACGTCCAGGGCATCGGGCAGCGGGTTCCCGACTTCATCCGCGGCGGCGAGCAGTTCCGCGTCGCTGCCCAGCTGGTCCCGCAGCCGCGCGAGGCCCTCCTCCTTGCTCACGAAGTCGACGCGCTCCACGTGCGGGATGGCGCGCGCCTTCGAGACGAGCTCGTCCGTCCATTGGCGGTCGAAGTCCGGTTGCAAATAGGCGACGATCTGCACCTGGCTCTCCAGCACGTCCGTCATGTGCTGAAGGTTGACGGCCAGGATCAGCGTCAAGGCCAGCACCAGAAGCGAGATGGCCACGGTGCTGGCGGACGCGAGGCTCATGAGGCCGTTGACGCGGATCCCCTTCAGCGCCTCGCGCAGGTAATACCCCCATGTCCTAAGCCTCATGGCGGTACCTCCCGGGATCCTCGTCGCTGACGACGCGTCCCAGGTGCAGGTGCACGACGCGCCGCCGCATGCGGTTGACGATGGTCTCGGCGTGCGTGGCGACGATCACCGTGGTCCCCATGCGGTTGACTTCCTCGATCAGATCCATGATGGCGTTGGCGTTCGCCGGGTCGAGGTTGCCCGTGGGCTCGTCGGCCAGCAGGATGCTCGGGTTCAGGGCGATGGCGCGCGCGAGGGCGGCCCGCTGCTGCTCGCCGCCGGAAAGCTCCCGGGGCAGGGCCTGCGCGTGGTCCTTCAGCCCGACGAGCTCCAGCACCGCCGGCACCCGCCGTTCGATCTCCTTCGGGGACCACTCCGTGACCACCAGCGGAAAGGCCACGTTGTCCCACACGGTGCGTTCGGGCAAAAGCTTGTAATCCTGGAACACGACGCCGATCTGGCGCCGGAGGTAGGGCACGTGGCGGGGCCGAATCCGATTCAGGTCTCGCCCGTTGACGATGACCTGGCCTTCCGTCGGAACTTCTTCGCGATACAGGAGGCGCATGAAGGTGGTCTTGCCCGCGCCGGAGGAACCGGTGAGAAACACGAATTCGCCTTTCTCGACGTGGACGTTGACGTCCACCAGTGCAGGCCGGCGGGGCGGATACACTTTGGAAACGCCGATCAGCGTGATCGTACCGGCCACCTCGCTCTCAAGGGCACGGCGACAGCCGCGGCGTCGCGGTCGAGCCGGCGCCGTTTCCCGGATCGCAGCAAACATCGATCCAGGGCGGGCTTGTCCGGCGCAGCCGCACCCTCCGCTGTTCGACAGAATCCGGGCCGTTCCTTCGCGATGGCGACCTTGTAAGAAACTTGTAAACTTACGCGGCGCCTTGTCCCGCGCCGGTTCGTGCGTGATCATAGAACGGAATGGCGCGGCGTGTTCGACGGAAAATGTAGACAATTCTTGATCCATCCGGTTGCGGGAGCGGTGACGCGGCGGTGGCGCGCAAGGTGATGCTTTTGGCCATGGCCCTCGACCTCGGCGGCGCCGAGACGCACGTCGTCACCCTGGCGGAGGGCCTGCGGCGCCACGGGTGGACGCCCGTCGTCGTCTCGGCCGGCGGCCGCCTCGTCGATCGCCTGGCCGCGGCCGGCATCCGCCACCTCCGCGCGCCGCTCGCCAGCCGCTCGCCGCTGGACGTCCTGCGCGCCTGGCTTCACGTCCGGCGGGCCCTGCGCGCGGAGGCGCCCGACGTCGTGCACGCGCACGCCCGCATCCCGGCGTGGGTGAGCGAGACGGCGCGGCGCGGGCTCGACATGCCGCTGGTGACGACCTATCACGGCGTCTACAACGCCGGCTGGTTCTGGCGGCGCGTGAGCCGCTGGGGCGACGTGACCATCGCGGTCAGCCCGGAGGTGAAGGACCATCTGGTCCAGCGCCTCGGCGCGCCGGAAGCGCGGATCCGCGTCATCCCGAACGGCGTCGACACCGCCCACTTCGCGCCGGCCGCCGTGCCGCCGGACGTCGACGGGGTGTCCCGCGAGGATCGCCCGGTGATCGTCCACGTCAGCCGGCTGGACGAGGTCGTCGAGCCGGCCCTCGCGCTGTGCGACGCGGCCGCCGCCCTGGCCTCGCGCTGGCCGCGGCTGCGCGCCCTCATCGTCGGCGGCGGCCGCGGCGAGGCCGCCGTCGCCGCCCGCGCGCGGG
>JADGHN010000187.1 GCA_019683875.1 Clostridia bacterium | reverse complement strand
CGGCGCGCAGGAAGTGGCGGCATCCAAGATGCAGGGCTTCAATGGCGCCATGCAGGCGTTCAGAAACGCCATGGAGACGCTTCTGACCACCGTGGGCCAGCGCCTCCTGCCGCCCGTCACGGCGTTCATCCAGCGCCTGACGGACCTGATCAACCGGTTCGGCGAGCTTCCCGCGCCGGTCCAGAACGTCGTCCTGGGGTTCCTGGGGCTCGCGGCGGCCGTTGGGCCGCTCCTGATCGTCCTGGGCACCCTGGCCGGCAGCATCGGGAACATAATCGAACTCAACGAGCTGTTAAACGGCAAGCTCGTTGCCCTTGGCGCCCGCTTCCTGGCACTCGCCGGCCCAGTCGGGCTGGTCGCGATTGCAATCGGGGCCGCAGCCTACGAGATCATCAAGAACTGGGACTCGATCGGGCCATTCTTCGAGAATTTGTGGAACGGCATCCGGCAGAGCCTGGCGAACTTCTGGGCGTGGCTCCGGGGCTTCCTTGCCACGTGGGGACCGGCAATCCTGGCGGTGCTCGCGCCGTTCATCGGCGTGCCTCTACTGATTGCGCAGCATTGGGAGCAGATCCGGACGTTCATCGTGAACCTCTGGAGCTCGCTCTCGTCCTGGCTCAAAACCGCGGCCCAGGACGTGGCGAACGCCGTGGTCGCGGCGTTCCGGTGGCTCTATGAGCACAACTACTACTTTCAGGACCTGGTTGACGCCATCCGCCATGCGTGGGCGGTCGTAAGCAGTGTCACAAGTGCTGTGTGGGGCAGCATCCGGTCCTGGCTGCTGGGTGAGTGGAGCGCGATCCGAAGCGCCGCGCAGTCGGTGTTCAACGCGATCCACTCGGCCATCGGCGGCGCCTGGAACGCGGTGCGAAGCGTCACCTCCTCGGTGTGGAACGCCATCGCCTCGACGGTCTCCTCGGCCTGGAACTCGCTCCGCAGCGCCATCGCGGGAGCGGCGACCAGCATCGTCGCGGCGGCTGAAGGGCCGTTCAACCGCATCCGGTCCTTCGTCTCGGGGCTGATCCAGGAGGCCTACTCGTGGGGCCGGAACCTGATCCACAGCATCGTCCGCGGCATTGAAAGCATGGCTGACTCCGTCGCCTCGGCGGCGAGCAACGTGGCCCATGCCATCTGGCGATTCCTCGGCTTCCACTCGCCGGCGGAAGAAGGCCCGGGCAGCGAGGCCGACCAGTGGGGCCCGAACCTCGTCCGGACGTTCGCTGAAGGCATTCGGGCGAGTGCCCCTCTCGTGCAGGCGGCGGTGGCGGACCTCATCACGCCGGTCGCCGCGGCGTTCTCGCAGCCGGTGGGGCAGATGATCCTGTCTATGCCGGCTGCCTCTCTTGCTGCGGCGGCTGCGCCGTCGGCCGCGCCAATGCCGAGCCAGCCTGGGGCGCCGCCGCGGCCAGGTCAGGTCAACATCGTGGTCGAACTCGACGGTCGCACGATCGCCCGCGCCATCGGCCAGCCACTCGTTGAGGAGATCCGGCTGAGGGCTGGGGCCCGCATCTAGGAGGCGATCCTGGTGCGCGTCTACGTCGGCCGCCAGCAGGTGCAGATCAAAAAGTACAGCCTGCGCATCACCGAGGCCATTGAAGAGCGCTCCACGTGCGAGTTCGTCGTCTGGGACGAGGCCGGCTCCATGCACTTCACAAAGGGCCAGCCGGTGCGCGTGGAGACGGACGACGGCGCCCTGGCCTTCGCCGGATTTGTGAACGACGTGACGGAGCAGAAGCTGGCGCCGGGCGACTACCGCCTCTGGCACACGGTCCGCTGCGTCGACATGCACTACCTGGCCGATAAGCGGATCGTCTCGGAGTCGTACACCGACACCACGGCCGGCGACATCGTCCGGGACCTCATCGCCAAGTACCTCGGCGCCGAGGGCGTGCAAGCCACCGCCGAGAGCGTTCAGGAGGGTCCGACGATTCACAGCACCGTGCTCAACTACGTCCCGGCGTCGCAGGCGCTGGACGCGCTCGCGCAGGCGGCCGGGTTCACGTGGTGGATCGGCTATGACCGCGTGCTCTGGTTCTGCGACCGAACCGCGGTCCAGGCTCCGTATGCCGCCGACAACTCCATCGCGCGGCGCGGGTCCGTGACGCTTCAGGTGACGGCGGACCTGTACCGCAACCGGCAGTACGTCCGGGGAGGCCAGGCCGTCACCGACCCGCAGACGGAGGTCCGGGTAGGGGACGGCTCCACGAGGTCCTTCGCGCTCGGCTTCCCGCTGGCCGAGGAGCCGACGATCCTGGTCAACGGCCAGCCGCAGACGGTCGGCATCAAGGGCGTCGACACGGGCCGGCAGTGGTTCTGGAACAAGGGCGACGCCGTCATCACTCAGGACGATTCCGTGCCGCCTCTCACGGCCTCGGACACGCTTCAGGTCACGTACCGGGGCCTTTTCAACATCATCGTGCTGTCTCAAGACGACGCCGCGATCATTGACCGCCAGAACGTCGAGGGCGGCGGCACGGGAATGGTGGAGGACAT
>JADGHN010000186.1 GCA_019683875.1 Clostridia bacterium | reverse complement strand
GCCGAGCGGCGCGACGATGCGCTCGATCAGCCGCAGCACCTCGTCGTCGTCCTCGAACTGGATCGACGTCCGCTGCAGCCGCCCGTGGCGCTCCACGTAGACGCGGCGCGGACCGTTGACCATGATCTCGCTCACTTCCGGGTCGTCGAGGAGCGGCTGGATCGGTCCGAAGCCCAGCACCTCGGCGTGCAGCGCGGCCGCCTGCCGGGCGATCTCCAGCGGCGAAGCGCCCTCCTCGCGCAGGATCTTGGCGATCATCTCCTTCACCTGACGGTCGTCGCCGCGCTGCGCGCGCTCCAGCGCCTCCGCGTCGAGTTCCTCGACGAGCCGCTTCTTCACGCGCTCCTTCAGCTCGCGGTCGATGCCGGGGGCCGGCGGTTCGTGGGCCAGGTCGGCGGCGCGCTCCCGCTCGCCCGGCGCGCTCGCCTCGCGCGGCCACGCGAGGCCGTTGGACCGCGGCCCGGCGTCGCCCAGTTGCTTGTTCAAGCGCTCGTACAGCCCCGGCACTTACCTCACCCTCCCGAAGAGCCGCCATCCGCCCGCTGCGCGGTCGCGCCCGCCGTCCCCGTTGACCGCCCCGGCGACGTCGAAGATCGACTCTGCCAACCGGCTGCGCGTGCGGCGGGCGGCGAGCGGCTGGCCCGTATTGGCCGCAAGCGTCGCGGCGCGCTCCGCCGGCAGCGTATAGTCCACCGCCCGCCCCAGCGCGCGCGCCATGTCGTCCACCGTGAGCCCGACGGCCTCGTCCGCGCGGTTGACGAGCAGGCGCAGGCGGTCGCCGCCCGCGCCCAGCGCCTCGATGGCGCGCAGCGCGCGCGCGGATGCGGCTAGCGACGGCACGTCGGGCGTCGTCACGAAGAGGACCACGTCCGCCGCTTCGAGAGCCTGGATGTGGGCTTCCCGGAACCCCTTGCCCCCGTCGACGACGACGTAGCGGAAGCGCCGGCGCAGCGCGCGGATGGCGTCCGCGACGTACTGCCGGGACGGATCCGGGCGCGCCTCGCCGTCGACGACGGCCGCGAGGTGCGGCTCCAAAGGCGCCGCGAGCAGCCAGAGAGGGAAACCGGACACGTGGGTCAGCGCGGACTCGAGGAGATCGACGTCATCCACCGCGCCCTCCCGGCAGATGTCGGCGAGCGTCACGCGCGGGTTCACGTCCAGGAGCACCTCGAGGCCGCCGAACTCCAGATCCAGGTCGACGACGGCCACGCGGTCCGCGCCCCGGGCCAGCGCCAGCGCGAGGTTGACGGCGACCGTGCTCACGCCGACGCCGCCCTTCGCGCCGAACACGGTGACGACCCGGCCGTCCTGGCCGTCGTCGCGCGGCCGCGGCGCCTCACGCGCGGCGCGCCGGATGGCCTCGGCGAGCGAGTCCGACGAGAACGGCTTCACGAGGAAGTCCTTGGCGCCGGCCTTCATCGCGCGGCGGAAGTACTCCTGGCCGTTCTCCACGGAGATCATCACGACCGCCGTGCCCGATTCGCGGACGATGCGACCGGTCGCGCTGATGCCGTCCAGCGCCGGCAGGTTGATGTCCATGAGCACGACGTCCGGCTTGAGCGCCGTCACGGCCTCGATCGCGGCCTCGCCGTCCGCCGCCTCCCCCACGACCTCGAACCCGTCGTAGAGATCCAGCATGGCGCGGATCGTCTGGCGGACCTGCTCGGCGTCGTCGACGATGAGCACGCGAGTCTTTGCGCGGTCAGGGGTTGAGGTCGGCATCGGTCACCACCACGGTTTTCACCGGAGGCTCGGCCACGGCGGGCCGCAGCACGGCGCGCATCGACGACGCCTCGCTCGCCGCGAGGGAGATGCGCAGGGCATCCGCAGGAGCCACCGCGAGCGTCAGGCTCGTGTAGCCGTTCAGGTCGCCCGTCGAGGCGTCCGCCGGCGCGTCCTGCCGCTGGCCCACGGCCAGGACCGGCACGTCCTGCAAGAGAAGCTGCGCCCGCGCCGGGACGCCCGGCTGCGCGTCCTTCGTGCCGAAGACGGCCACCAGGTCCACGTGGTCGCCCGGCTGGACGAACCCCGCCACGCCCGTCACCTCGTCGATCGGCACGGTGATCGCCCGCTTGCCCTTGGGCACGTGGTAGGCGAGCGACACCTTGCTCTCCGCGTTCGCGAGGTGGGAGGAGAGCAGGATCTCACCCGGGGCCAGCGGCGCGACCGTCACCTTGCCGACAGCCGAGTCGACCGAGGTGACGGCACCCCGCGGCAGGTAGTCCTTGGGAAACGGCTTGACGGCCAGCATCGCGCGGGTCAGCGCGGTCCGAGGCGGCACCGCCTGCTGGGCGACGACGATGTTCACCGTCTTCACGGCCTCGGCACCGGCGCGGGGCGCCACGTACTGGTACACCAGCCACGTGGCGATGAGGCCCACGAGGGTCGGCAGGAACAGGTACTTCAGGATCGCCGCGCGCTTCACGCCATCACGCTCCGATTCATTGCACCAGCGCCACCGTGTGCAGTCCGTAGTCGTTGGCTGGGTCGAGCGGC
>JADGHN010000185.1 GCA_019683875.1 Clostridia bacterium | reverse complement strand
GTTCGTGTACACGTCGGGCCAGCTGCCGATGGTGGACGGCAAGCTCGCCTACCAGGGGAAACTCGGAGCGGACCTGTCCGTCGAGGACGGGTATCAGGCCGCGCGCATTTGCGCGCTCAACGCGCTCGCCGCCGTTCAGGCGGTGGCCGGCAGTCTCGACCGCGTCGAACGCATCGTCAAGGTCGTCGGCTTCGTCGCCAGCGCGCCGGGCTTCAACGATCAACCGAAGGTCGTCAACGGAGCCTCGGAGCTTCTCGGTGAGATCTTCGGCGAGGCCGGCCGGCACGCGCGCTCCGCCGTGGCCTGCAACGAACTCCCGCTCAACGCCGCCGTGGAAGTGGAGCTCGTGGCCCTTCTGACGGAGGATGACTGACGCGGCGTGCCCGAGGAGCGGTTGCAGAAGTTTCTCGCGCGCGCCGGCGTCGCCTCGCGCCGCCAGGCGGAGCGGATGATCGCCGCGGGGCGCGTGCGCGTGAACGGCGTCGTCGTGAGGGAGATGGGCCTGCGCGTGGACCGGGAGCGGGACAAGGTCGAGGTGGACGGGCGCCCCATCCGGCCCACACCGCCCCCCTTGCGCGTGGCCATGCTCCACAAGCCGCGGGGCGTGATCAGCTCCGCCCGCGATCCGCAGCGGCGCCGCACGGTCACGCAGCTCGTGCCCAGCGAAGAGCGGCTGTACCCCGTGGGCCGGCTGGACTACGACAGCGAAGGGCTCATCCTCTTGACGAACGACGGCGACCTCGCCTTCGCGCTCACGCACCCGCGCCACCAGGTGCCGAAGACATACCACGTGTGGGTGGCCGGCGAGGTGCCGGAGCGCGGCCTCAAACGCCTCGCGGAGGGCATCGTGCTCGATGGCCGCCGCACGGCTCCCGCGGTGGTGCGTCGCCGGCCGGATCTCGACCGTCCGGGGCAGTCGGCGCTCGAGATCGAGCTGCGCGAGGGCCGGAAGCGCCAGATCCGCCGCATGTGCGAGGCCATCGGGCACCCGGTGCGCCGGCTGGTTCGCGTGGCGATCGGTCCGCTCCGGTTGGGGGACCTGCCGCCGGGCGCATTCCGGTGGCTCGACGAGGAGGAAATCGCGGGGTTGCGGGCGGCGGCCGGCCTGCCGCCGGTCGCCCGCGACTAGCGTTCAGCGAAATGGGGAGATGCGCGTGACCGCGGAGATTCGCTCGCTGGAAGACGTCCGTCGCCTGCAGGTCGACGGGACCGCGCGGCTGTGGTCCGCCACGCATGAGGAGATCCGCGCCGGCGCCACGGCCGACGTGTACTTCGTGAAGACGATGGAGATCCTGAAGCGACTCGGACTGCAGGACACGCCCGTGGTCGCGGAAATCTTCGCTAGCCGGCCGGGGATCCTGGCCGGCCTGGGGGAGTGCCTGGAGCTCCTGCGCGGGCGCGACGTGCGTGTCTGGTCCCTCGACGAAGGCGATCCGTTCGAGGCGAAGGAAGTCGTCATGCGCATCGCCGGGCCGTACTCCGCCTTCGGCCTGTACGAGACGGCCCTCCTCGGCATCCTCGCGTCCGCGAGCGCGTGGGCGACGGCGGCGCGGGAAGTGAAGGCGGCGGCCGGTCCCGTGCCGGTCATCTGCTTCGGCTCCCGCCACCTGCATCCCGCGGTGGCGCCGGTGATGGAACGGGCGGCTCTGGTCGGCGGCTTCGACGGGGCCAGCAGCATCCTCGGGGCGAAGCTCGCCGGCCGCGAGCCGACGGGCACGATTCCCCACGCCTGCGTCCTGATCGTCGGCGACACCGTCACGGTCGCCCAGGCCTACGACGCCGTCGTGGACGAGGGGGAGCCGCGCACCGTGCTCGTCGATACCTTCAAGGACGAGGCGGAGGAAGCGCTGCGCGTCGCGGCGGCCCTCGGTCCGCGTCTGTCGTCGATCCGCCTGGACACGCCGTCGGAGCGCGGCGGCGTGACGCCGGACCTCGTGCGCGAGGTGCGCGCGCGCCTCGACCAGGCCGGCTTCTCGCACGTCCGCATCTTCGTGAGCGGCGGCGTCACGCCCGAGCGCATCCCCGCCCTGCGCGAGGCCGGCGCCGGGGGGTTCGGCGTGGGCAGCTACGTGTCGTCCGCCCGGCCGATCGACATGACCTTGGATCTGAAGGAAGTGAACGGCCGCCCGATCGCGAAGCGCGGCCGGATTCCCGGGCTCACGCCGAACCCGCGGCTGAAGCCGCGCTGACCCGCTGCTCCCTTCGACTGCCTGTCGACGCGGCCGCCTGTCGCGGCGGCCCCCGCGGGATGATGCGGCGCGCCGTCGCGTAGGCTCTTGCGGAGGTGGGATCCGCTGGGCCACGCGGGCGCGAACGACATCGTGGCGCTGTTCCCCGTCGTCGCCCTGGCCGCCGCGGCCGCGGCGGCCGCGCGCGGCCTGCCGCGCCCGGGCTCCGTCTGGCGCGTGGCGCCCGCCTGGTGCGCGTGCGCCCTGGCCGCCGGCACGTGGCTGGGATGGGGCGCGGGCCCGGCGGTCCTCGCGGGCGGAGCGCTGGCCATCGA
>JADGHN010000184.1 GCA_019683875.1 Clostridia bacterium | reverse complement strand
GCCCCCGGTGGTGCGCCATGAACGCGCCCTTCGAGGTTCCGATGAGGATCGTGACGTCCCGTTCCGACATCGCCGCCACCTCCGAAGCCGGTTTCGCGCCCGCCGCAGCGCCCCCTGAGGCCGCGCTCGCCCGGCGGCTTCCCCCTTCTTTTCCCTCGACTGGGACAGACTCCTGCACCTCGGGGCGCCGCCCGCAATACAAATGGCGAAAAGACCGAAACCGGGGTGCGGACATGATCGCCGACCGGATCTCCCAGGACGTGCAGCGGCACAAGGAGCGGGTGCGCGAGGCGCTGAAGAGCCGCCTGCCGGAGGTCGTCGCGCGCGAGGACATCGTCACGGCGCCCTCCGGACGGCGGCTGCGCGTGCCGGTGCGCTTCCTCGACGACGTTCGCTTCCGGCCGGCGCCGCCGGCCGAGGAGGACGGCGGCGTGGCGGCCGTGGCGGGCGTGTTGCCGGGCCTGGACCACGAGGAACCGACCGTCGAAGTGGAACTCACGCTGGACGAGGTGGCGGACCTCCTCTTCGAGTCGCTGCGCTTGCCCAACCTGCAACCGAAGACGTCCGCGGACGAGACGACCCTCGACAGCGTCCACGGCGTCGCGCGCCAGGGCCCGCCCCCGCGCCTCGACAAGCGCCGCACGCTGATGGAGCGGCTGAAGAGCGGCGGACCGCTGAGGGATGAGCACCTGCGCTTCCGGGACGTCCTTCCCCGCCCTCGCCCGGTGGCGCGCGCCGCGGTCGTGTTCGTCCGCGACGCGAGCGGCAGCATGGACGACGACAAGCGCTTCCGCGTGCGGGTAGCCGCCTTTTGGACGCTGTGCTGGCTTCGCCGGCAGTACCGCCACGTCGAGTGCGCGTTCGTCGTCCACGACACCGCGGCCGAGGAGGTCGATGAGCACGCCTTCTTTCACGTCGGGATCATGGGCGGCACGCTGATCTCTGCCGGGCTTGAGCTGGCCGCGGAGATCCTCGAGACCCGCTACCCGCGAAACGAGTGGAACCGGTACGTCCTCTTCTTCAGCGACGGCGAGAACTGGCCTGGCGACCGCGACGACCTCGTCGCGGCCGTGCGCCGCCTGCACGAAGCCTGCGAGCTCGTGGCATACGGCGAGGTGGACGCCGGGCAGGGTCCCCACCGGGCCCTCGAGGTCCTGCGGCCGCTGGCCGGGAGCCTCCCGCGCTACCGGTCCGGGACGATCCGCCACCCGGCCGAGGTGGCCGCGTGGCTGGGCGGCGTCTTCGGAGGTGGCGGCGATGTGGCGTGAAGCGCTGCCCGAACTCCGGCGGATCGCCGAGATCTACGGCCTCCAGCCACGAGAGACGGAGTTCTTCGAGGTCACGGCACACGAGCTCTACGCCCTGGCCGCGACCGGCCTCCCGGGGATGTACAGCCACTGGTCGTTCGGGCGCAACTACGAACGCGAGCGCACGCGGAACATCCATGGCCGGGCGACGATCTACGAACTCGTCGTCAACCTCGATCCGGTGCAGGCGTACTTGCTCGACCAGAACAGCGACGCGGAGCAGGCGTTCGTCGCGGCGCACGTCCTGGGCCACGTCGACCTCTTTGGGCGCAACGCCTTCCACCGGCAGCAGCGGCCGGACATGGACCGCGTCGTCTCCGCCGCCAGCCTCCGCTTCGAAACGTACGCCCGGGAACACGGCCCCCTGGCCGTCGAGCGGTTGATCGACGCCGCGCACATGCTGATGTGGCACGCCACGCCCGAGGAACTCGCGCCGCCGCGCCCCGCCGGGGACGCCGCGGCGAACCCGTACGCGCCGCTCTTCCCGGACGCGGCGCCCGACCCCGACGCGCCCCGCGCGCGCTTGCGCGAGGACTGCGCCCGCGTCCGGCGAGGCATCGGCGAGCGGGACCTGCTGCGCTTCCTCATCGCCCACGCGCCGCTTGAGGATTGGGAGCGCGACGTCCTCTCGACGGTCCGCGAGGTGGCGCTCTATTTCCTGCCGCAGACGCGGATCAAGATCCTCGCCGAAGGCTGGGCGTCCTTCTGGCACAAGCGCATCCTGCGCGCCTGGCGGGCTCCGCAAGCGTGGGCCGTCCAGGAGGCGCGGCTGCACGCGTGGATCGCCAACCCGCCCGACGGGCGCCTGCTCAACCCATACTGGCTCGGCCTGACGATCCTCGAGCACCTCGCCGGCCAGGGCGTCGACATCCTCGAACTGGTCCGGGAGGAGTCGGACCGCTCGCTCGTCGGCCGCATCGACGAGCGGCTGGTGTACGAGAACGACACGTTGCGCGACGTGGCGCTGCGCATCGACGAGGCGCGAGAGCCGGGCGACCCGACGGCGTGGGAGATGCTGCGCGACGCTCTGGTGCGCGCCGTGCCGGTGCTGCCGGAAGTGGACGTGCGCGTGCGCGAGTGGGACGCGCGCCGGCTTGTCCTCGAGGCCGACGCGCCGGTCGAGGAGCGCTACGCGCGCGTCGTGCTCGCGGCCATGGCCCGGCTGTGGCAGGGCGAGGCCGTGCTCGTCGCGCCGGGTCAAGAACTGAAGGGGGTGGCGGTG
>JADGHN010000183.1 GCA_019683875.1 Clostridia bacterium | reverse complement strand
TCGCGAAACCGAGATGGGTCGCATCGCCGGCATGATCGAAGGCGCCGCCGCACCCGAGACGCCGCTTCAGAGAAGGCTCGCACAGCTCGGCGCGATCCTTGTCGGCGCCTGCCTTCTCGTTTCGGCGGCCGTGTTCGGCGCCGGCGTGTGGCAGGGCCGCGATCCGTACCTCATGTTCTTCACCGGTGTCGGCCTGGCCGTGGCCGCGATCCCGGAGGGGCTCCCCGCGATCGTGACGATCGCCCTCGCGCTCGGCGTCCAGCGGATGATCCGGGCTCACGCCATCGTGCGCCGGCTGCCCGCCGTCGAGACGCTCGGCTGCGCGACGGTCATCTGTTGCGACAAGACGGATCACATCGTTTCTCACCATTGACCTTGAGGGGACGCTACCCGGCGGAAGCCGTTGCCGCGGTTCGAAGCAATACGGCGGCTCCATCACCACGGGCTCACTCTCAAAGAGATCGCGGACCAGAACGGTCTCCACTGGAGTACCGTCCGTCGCATGTTCCTCGAGCATCGCCTCCCTTGGGTGAGCCGCCGGGACTTCGAGCGGAAAGCGCGTGAGAGCTTGGCCGCCGATGTCCGACGGCCCCGGGTCCATGGGCACACTGCCACATGCATTGCGGCGACTCTCGCGGCAAGCCGCAAGCGTGTCCGCCGCATCTTGGAAGAGAGTGCTGACTTCCACGATCAACGGGAGCTGACCTCATGAGTCGCCGGAAGACCCGTGTGGCTCTGTATGCCCGAGTCAGCACCACTGACCGAGATCAGGACCCAGAAACGCAGCTTGTCCGCTTGCGTGATTACCTGCGTGCGCATCCCGAGATGATGGAAGCTGGAGTCTACGTTGATCACGCATAAGCGGCGCGAGACCTGGCTGGTAGCCTTGGAATTTACAGGGTCTTGCTCCGCTGTGCTCACATAGCTAACGGGGTATCGCCGCCAATTACCCATTCGCTATTGTGATGGTGACCCATCTGGCCGTGGCCCTAGGCCTTGAGGCCACCGACAAGGGGTTCGGCGTCTACTTCGTGACCGCCCACGCCCTCGTCGAGGACCTGCGGCGGGCCTGCGCCGAGAACCGCCTCGGCCGGCGCATGCGGGTCCACCTCGCCCCCCAAGGTCCTCATCATCGACGAGATGGGCTACCTGCCCTTCGACAACGTGGCCGCCACGATGTTCTTCCACCTCGTGTCGGCCCCATACGAGCGCGGCAGCATTGTGCCAACCTCCAACAAGTCCTTCGGAGAGTGGGGTGAGATCTTCGATGACACCGTCATCGCCACGGCCATTCTCGACCGGCTGCTACACCACTCCACCGTCGTGAACATCCGCGGGGAGAGCTACCGGCTGCGGGAGAAAAAGCGTGCAGGTGTTCTGGCCGCGCCCTGTTCGAGAGCCCTTCACGCCGCCCGGGTGGGGGATGTTTCAACCGGCCAAAGTGGCGGACAATTCGACAGGACTTGACACGGGATCGCGCGGGAGGTGCTCGCGGCCGTTGGGGGGCTACAGGCCGACTGGGATGCCGGAGTGCGCCGCGGGTGGGGGTCGCGGTGGCACGGATGCGAGTGGCCAGGAAGATCAGCCACAGCACGGCGACGCGCAGCCATGCACCCGCCACTCGTACCGCCTGGTTGGCGGGTTTCCCTTCGCGGCGTAGGGTGTTCCCGCGAGGGCAAAAGGGCTCTCCGTCTCGCGCGGCGGCCTCTTTGCGGAGTTCCGTAACATGGCCGCCCGTCCCACAGTCTCTCAACTCTCAAGTAAGAAGGTTAAGAAGGATTTCCAGTTCAAACCGCGAATGCTTCTCCCTCAGAGGCGGGCCGCGGACAACCGTATTGGAGGTGTACCGCCATGAATCATACGCAAGAGGTTGAGGATGTCATCATCCTCCAGACACTGCCGGAGGACGGTGGAAGCTACGCTGACGCACCGGGTGATCCGGTTGAGCTCTGCCTCGCGACCTGCGGAATAACCTGCGCCGTCACCTGTAGCGTCACTATAGTCCCCTAAGGCGACCCGGCCCGCCTCTCCCTCTGCAAGGGAAGGGTAACCTATGAAGAGTCACGCCCATCAATTCAGTGAAATATCGGACGTAATTCCGCGAGGAAACGATCGCGGCGAACTACAGGCCATTATCCGTAGGCTCCTTGACGGGGCGCAGTCGAGCTGGAGCATCAGCGTATCCCACCCTTGGACCTACGTGATGTGTCGGCACACTCCCACGCCGTCGCAGGGCTGGAAGATACACGTATCAGCGACGCCCACTTCAGCACCGAGAGTCCTGGAGACGGTGGCTCCTGTATTGCTTGAGGCCGGCTGCTCGTTTAAATTTGCAAGCACGCTCTCAGCCGTATCAGCCCTGAATGGGGCATCAATGTCAAGACTGGCATCGGGCAAGTTCATTACTGCATATCCGCCAGACGGTGAGCGCTGCCGGGTACTCCTGGACCGGTTACATCGAGCCACCCTTGGGTTGCATGGCCCGCGCATACTTACCGACCGACCTTATGCCAAAGGAAGTATTGTACATTAT
>JADGHN010000182.1 GCA_019683875.1 Clostridia bacterium | reverse complement strand
CCTCGCGGACGCCGGGCTGCTGGACCTTTCCGCGGCGGCGTGCCTCGTCCTGGGCGCGAATGTCGGCACGACGCTGACGGCCCACCTGCTCGCCTTCGGTCTCGGGTCGGAGGCCGGCTGGCTCCTCCTCGCGGCCGGGATCCCCATGTGGTCGCGCCCTCGCTGGCGCGGCGGCGGACTGGCCGCTGCGGGCATGGGGCTCGTGATCCTTGGCTTGAAGTGGATGGAAGGCGCCCTCGCCCCGCTGGGGCAGCACCCGGCGTTCAGCGCGGCCCTCGCCGGCTTGGCGCGTTCGCCGCTCCTGGGCGTGGCCGCGGGCGCGGCGATGACGACGGTCGTGCTGTCGAGCGCCGTCACCATCGGCATCCTGCAGAAGCTCGTGGCGGGCGGCCTGCTTCCCCTGAGCGCGGCGCTGCCGGTGTTGTACGGCGACAACGTCGGCACGACCACCGACACGCTCCTTGCCAGCCTGGCCGCCGGTCGCGCCGGGCGCCGCCTCGCCGTGTTCCACCTGCTCTTCAACGTCGCGGGCTCGATCCTGTTCCTGGGCCTCACGCCCTGGGTGGCCGGCTGGGTCGCGTCGTGGAGCGCGGTGCCGGAACGCCAGGTGGCGCTCGCGCACACGCTCTTCAACGCCGCGAATGCCGCGCTCTGGCTGCCGGGGCGCGGCTGGCTGCTCGCCGCCGCGGAACGCATCGTTCCCAGCCGGCGGTAGGCTTCCTGGCCACCGCGCCCCGCCCCCTCGCCCGGAGTTCTTCCGGCGCCGGGCGCACGCGCTCGTCCGGGCGGGGCCGCCCGTCCGGGTATAATTGAAGGGCCACAAATATTGCCTTGAGGGCGGTGCGCAATGGCTGTACGCGTCGGCATCAACGGATTCGGCAGCATCGGGCGGCGCTTCTTCCGGCAGACGCTGGACAGGCCGGATGTGGAGGTCGTCGCCGTCAACGACATCGGCAGCGTGGAGACGTCCGCTCACCTGCTGAAGTACGACACGAACTACGGCCGCTTCCCACGCGAGGTGCGCGTCGACAACGGGGATCTGGTCGTCGGCGACCGCCGCCTCAAGTTCTTCGCGGAGCGTGATCCGGCCGCGATTCCGTGGAAGGACTGCGGCGTCGACGTCGTCATCGAGTCGACGGGCCTCTTCACGGACCGGGAGAAGGCGATCGTGCACATCGAGAAGGGCGGAGCCAAGAAAGTCATCATCTCGGCGCCCGGCAAGAACGAGGACATCACGATCGTCATGGGCGTCAACGAGAAGAGCTACGACCCGCAGAAGCACCACGTCATCTCGAACGCTTCCTGCACCACGAACTGCCTCGCGCCGCTCGTCAAGGTGCTCGACGAGGCGTTCGGCGTCGAGCACGGGCTCATGACCACGGTGCACGCCTACACCAACGACCAGCGCGTGCTCGACCTGCCGCACAAGGATCTCCGGCGGGCGCGCGCGGCAGGGTTGAACATCATCCCCACCACGACCGGCGCCGCGCGTGCCGTTGGCAAGGTGCTGCCGCACCTCAACGGGAAGCTGAACGGATTCGCGCTGCGCGTGCCCACGTCCGTCGTGTCCGTCGTCGACTTCGTCGCCGTGACGAAGAAGCCCGTCACGGTGGAAGCCGCGAACGACGCGTTCCGCGCGGCCGCCGCGGGGCCGCTGAAGGGCATCCTCGGCGTCGAAGAGGAGGAGCTCGTGTCGAGCGACTTCAAGGGTGACCCGCGCTCCTCCATCGTCGACCTGCCGCTCACCATGGCGATGGGCGACCACATGGTGAAGGCCGTGGCCTGGTACGACAACGAGTGGGGGTATTCCGCGCGCCTCGTCGACCTGTGCGCCTTCCTGGGCGAACGGGGGATGTGACGTGGCCCGCAAGCGCACGATCCGCGACGCGGACGTGGCCGGGAAGCGGGTCCTCGTCCGCGTCGACTTCAACGTGCCCCAGGACGAGCACGGCGCCGTCGCCGACGACTCCCGCATCCGCGCCGCCCTGCCGACGATCCGCGCGCTCGTGGAGCGGGGCGCGCGCGTCGTGTTGATGTCGCACCTCGGGCGGCCGAAGGGGCAGGTCGTGCCCAGGCTGAGCCTGCGGCCGGTGGCGGCGCGCCTGGAGGAGCTGCTCGGGCGGCCGGTGGCCTTTGCCGAGGATTGCGTGGGCGGGCCGGCCGCCAAGGTCGTGGACGCGCTCGCGGACGGCGGCGTGGCGCTGCTTGAAAACCTTCGCTTCCACCCGGAAGAGGAGCGCAACGACCCGAACTTCGCGGAGGAACTGGCGGCGCTCGGCGATCTCTTCGTCAACGACGCGTTTGGCGCGGCGCACCGCGCGCATGCCTCGACGGTCGGCGTCGCCCGGCTGCTGCCCAGCTACTGCGGGCTTCTGATGGAACGGGAGATCGACGCCCTGTCCCGGCTTCTTGAGCCGGAGCGGCCGTTCGTGGCGATCATCGGGGGCGCGAAGATCTCGGACAAGATCGGCGTCCTGCGCCACCTCCTGGGCCGCGTCGACCGGATCCTCTTCGGCGGCGGCATGGCGAACACGCTGCTCGTGGCGCTGGGCTACGACATGGCGGACTCGCTCGTCGAGGCGGACAAGGTCGAGGAGGCGAAGGCGCTCATC
>JADGHN010000181.1 GCA_019683875.1 Clostridia bacterium | reverse complement strand
CGGCGCCGTCCGGGCCGTCCGACCCGGCCACGCTGCCCGCCCGCCCGCGTGGGCGGGTGTCCCGTTACGCGGCCGGCCACGACTACCACCGCCTGCTCGCCTGGCGGGCGCGGGCGATCGCCGCGTTCATCGCCGCGCACGGATACCGGTCGTGGTGGCAGGCGGACACGGGCCCGCTCGCCGAGCGCGCGTTCGCCGCCGCGACGGGCCTGGGGAAGATCGGGCGGAACGGCTTGCTCATCGTGCCCGGCGCAGGCACGTGGATCTTTCTCGCGCTCGTGCTGACGGACGCGCCGCTGGCGCCCAGCCGGCCAGAGCCGTTCGATCCGTGCCTCGGCTGCGACCGCTGCCTGCGCGCCTGCCCCACGGGCGCCTTGGCCGAAGGCGGCGCCGTCGACACGACGCGCTGCATCTCGTACGCCACCCAGCGCAGGGACGACATCCCCGAAGCGCAACGGCGCGCCATGGGGCTGTGGGTCTGGGGCTGCGACGTGTGCCAGGACGTCTGCCCGCACAACGGCCCGCTGCGGGTGGACGCCGTCGCCCGCTCCGGGCCGACGGCGCTCTCGCCGCGCCTCGGCCCGGGGGTGCGCCCAGACCTGGCATCTCTCGCGCGGCTCGGCAAGGGAGCCTTCCGCCGCCGCTGGGGCCAGAGCGCCGCCGCGTGGCGGGGCCGTCACGTCGTCCAGCGCAACGCGCTCGTGGCCCTGGGAAACTGGAGCCGCACGCGCGCCCGCGACGCCGGCGCGAGCGTCCGGCGCGAGGTGTGGCAGGCGCTGCGCCAGGGGCTGGACTCCGGCCGCCCGGACATCCGGCGCCACGCGGCGTGGGCCGTCGCCCAGTGGCCGGACGCCGCCGCGGCCCGCGCGGCGCTGGAGGCGCGCATGCGCGAAGAGCGCGATCCGACCGTGCAAGGCGCGTTGCGGGCCGCGCTCGCCGCCTGTGAACAGCGCCTTCAGTGAGGCGCGGCGATCAGGTAGACCTTGCGCTTCTTGACGCCGAAGCGTTGCACCACCTTGGCCGGCGCGTCGATGTACACGTCGATGCGCGCCCCCTTGATCGAACCGCCGGTGTCGGCCGCGAGCGCGAAGCCGTACCCCTCCACGTACACGTAAGACCCCAAGGGGATCACGCTCGGATCGACGGCGACAATGCCGTCGCGGACCGGCAGGCCTGTGGTCGTGCGGTCCCCGATGCCGGGCTCGCTGCTGCTGTAGGCAGAGGCTTGCATGGTCCAGCTCTTGAGATAGGGGAACGTCTGCCCGTCGACGGTCGCCACCTGGGCCGTCCCGCCCGCGTCCGTGCGGTCCTGGAGAAGGCGGTCGGCGAAGACGGCGGCGGAGAGGCGCGTCGCCGCGTCCCGCGCATGCAGGCGGCCGGAGGCGTCCGGCACAAGGAGCCCGCGGGCCACCGCGTCCGCCACCGCGGGCACCGCCCAGGAGTGGATCTCAGCGGCATCCGCGATCCCGCTGGGCCGCCCGCGCTTGCCCTTCTTGTTCTCGGCGCGCCACGCGATCACGGCCATCTCCTCGTTGGTGACCGGAGCGTCCGGCCGGAAGCGGTCGCTGCTGTCACCCTGGACGATGCCCAGCCTCCACGCCGCCGTGACGTAGGGGGCGGACCAGCCCTGATCCGGGACGTCGCCGAACGGTTCGCGAAAGCCGCGAGCCGGCTGGATGCCCAGGCAAAGCAGCACCAGCTTGGTGAACTCCGCGCGCGTGACCGGGCGCTGGGGCTCGAAACGGCCCTGCCCGACGCCCTTCACGATGCCGTGCCGGTAGAGGTCCATGACGGCGTCGGCGCCGGACGTGTCGGGATCGAGGTCGGTGAACGGCCATCCGGGAACGGTCTCCGATGGTGCCGATTCGGAAGGGGAAGATTCGGATGGGATGGATCCGGAGGCGCCGTTGGACGACGAAGACTCCTGAGGCGGCGGGTCGGCGGCCAGGTCGAAGCCGACGCCGGCCTGGTCCAGCGCGGGGCCCGCGCGATGCAAGACGACCTGCGGCGTGACGCTCGAGCCGGTTGCCGGCGCCCCGAGGCACAGGACCACGACGGCCGTCCCGGCGCCGAACAATGCCCTCCAAAAGCGTTCGCGCATGTCGCGACCTCCCTGTGGAATGAATTCGCCAGGATTCCCAATTTCCTGGGGGTTGTTAGACTAGCAATGTATGGCAAGGGGGCCGTCGGTGCGATCATGCCTCAGGACGTGGAGCCAACGCAGAGCATTCGGATCGCGGTGGGCAGTGAGCGCCGCGCAAAGGTTGAGGCCGTCGCCCAAGCGGCGGCACTGCTCTGGCCGCGGGCCGAGGTCGTCGCTGTGGCCGTCTCATCCGGCGTGCCGGCGCAGCCGGTCGGCCTCGCGCAGACGCGGCGCGGCGCCGCCGCGCGCGCGCGTCAGGCCCGCGACGCCGCCGGCGCCGCCGTCGGTTTCGGGCTGGAGAGCGGCATCGTCTGGCGGGGAGCCACGCCGTGGGTGGTGAACGTCGTCGTCGCCCGGGACGCGTCCGGACGCACCGGGTGGGCGGAGGGCCCCCGCTTTCCGCTCCCGCGCGCGCTGGCCGCGCGCCTGCGCGAGGGCATGACGCTCGCCGAGGCGGTTCACGCCTGGCGC
>JADGHN010000180.1 GCA_019683875.1 Clostridia bacterium | reverse complement strand
GCCTTCGCCGCCGCGTACGCGCTCCACCCCGGGCGGGGCGTCAGCCCGGCGGTGCTCGCGATGTTGATGATCTTCCCGCCGACGCGCTTGTTCGCGCGCACGAACTCCCGCGTGCAGAGGAACGCGGCCGTGAGGTTCGTCGCCAGCGTCCGCGACCAGTTCTCCAGCGTCATCTCGAGGATCCCCACCGGATCGACGTGGCCGGCGTTGTTGACGAGCACGTCGACGCGCCGGTACCGCTCCGCCACGGCGCGGAAGAGGGCCTCGACCTCGTCCTCCCGCGTGACGTCGGCCGTGAAGACGGCGTGCCGCGCGCCGCTTCCAGCCGGACGGACCTCCTCCATGAAGCGGCGCGTCTCTTCCAGGTCCGCCGCCGTGCGCGCCACGGCCACCACGGACTCCCCCGCGCGGCTCAGCTCCACGGCGATCGCGCGGCCGATGCCGCGGCTCGCCCCCGTGACGATGACGACGCGCCCGCCCTCAGCGCTCACGGTAGATCAGCTCGGCCAGCTGAAGGTCGAGCGGCGTCGTGATCTTGATGTTCTCTTCCCGCCCGGGCACAAAGCGGACCCGCTCCCCCAGGCGGAAGACGAGCAGCGAGTCCTCCGTGGCATCGCCGGGCTCGCGGAAGCGGCGATGCGCCTCACGCAGGACGGCCGTGTTGAACACCTGCGGCAGCTGCACGTTGTGCAGGCGCGCGCGGTTGAGCTCCGCCGTCATGAACGCGTCACCCTCGGCGACGGTGAAGGGAATGGGCTGCGTCGGCACGACGGCCGCGTCCGGCCACGCGAGAAGGCCGCGGACGAAGTCGGCCGTGACGAAGGGCCGCACGGCCTCGTGCACGATCACGCGGGGGCTGCGCACGGACTCGAGCGCCCGCGCCACGGACCACTGTCGCGTCTCGCCGCCCGGAACCAGCTCCGGCTTTTCGAGGCGGTACTGCTCGAAGAGGCGGCGGTACTCGTCCTCATATCCCGCCAGCGCCGTGACCCACACGCGGTCGACGTCCTCAAGCGCCTCGAAGACCTCCAGCACGTGCACGAGGAGCGGCTTGCCGGCCAGGCGCAGGAACTGCTTGGGCACGTCGCGCCCCATGCGCACCCCCCGGCCGGCCGCCAGCACGATCGCGTCCATTCCCGTCACCGTCCCGTTTCGCTTTGCCGTCGACATCGTCTTCAGCGCCCTCGCCGGGTTCACTTCACCGCCCCAACGAGCGGCTCCGTCTCCTTCAGCGCCTGATCGTAGGCGCCGCCCAGCAGCTTGCGCGCGCGATCCAGCGCGCCCTGGGCGTCCGGCGCGCCTGTCTTCTGCCTGACGAGCCCCAGCCACAGCGCCGCCTCGCCGGCTGTCGGCTGCGGGGCCACGCGCGTGCCGTTTTCCAGGAGCGGCGCCGCCTGCGCCCAGTCGCCCCGCATGGCGTACGCCCGGCCGGCGAAACCGTCCAAGGCGTCGGTGCGCTCCGGCGTGCGCTGCGACTGCGCCGCCTCCGGCTCGGCGTCGTGCTGCGCCCTGAGCTTCTGCGGCAGTGCGACAGCTTCGTCGAGGAGCGGCCGCGCCTGTTCCGGATGGCCCGCCCGCACGTACGCCGCCGCCGCGCTGACCAGGCCGGCGGCCAGGTTTTCGTAGCGGCGCGGCTCGGTCGGGTTGAGCCGCAGCGCGCGCCGCAGTTCTTCGAGTCCCGCCGGGATGTCGCCGGCGCGGAGGAGGTAGTTCGCGTACGTGGTGTGCAGGTTGGCGTCGTACGGGACCATGCGCACGGCGCGGGCCATGGCGGCCATGCCCTGGGCCTTCAGGCCGGCGTCGCCGTCGGCGTCGCCCACCAGGAACAGCGATTGCCCGAGATCCATGCGATACGTGGCCTGGAACGGGTCGGCCGCCACGGCGCGCTGGAACAGCGTGCGCGCCCGTTGAGCGTCGCCGCTATTCAGCGCCTGGGCCGCGGCGTCGCCGCTGGCGTAGCCCAGCATGAGGATGAGCGTGCCGAGGAGGGCCAGGCCGCAGAGCGCGTGGAACGCCGCCGCGGCGCCCCACGAGGAGCCCGAGGACCGTGCCGCGGAGCGACGGGGGCGCGGCCGCGGGCGATCGGCCCCGCCCCGCGCCGCCGCCACCTCCGGCCGCGCCGCGCCCGGACCGGCGGCCGCCGCACCGGTAGCCGGCCCCCCAGCCGGCGCCGCGGCATCACTCCGCCCGGCGCCGCCCGCGGCCGCCAGCCGCGCCTCCGCCCAGACGACACCCCAGAGGCTCCACAACAAGAGGTTGATCGCGCCCAGCGAGAGGTTGAAGTCGATGGCGCTGTGCGCCCCCAGCACCGCGGCCGCGACCAGCGCGGGCACGCCGGGCGAGGTGGCGTCGGCCCGCCAGAGCCGCACGCCCGCCCACAGGAACGCGACCCACAGGCCCAGGTAGAGCAGGAGCCCGACCGTGCCGACCTCCACCCACACCTGCGCGAAGTCGTTGTGCACCTGGGTCGTGTAATAGTTGAACGTCTGGTACGCGTGGTAGACGGCGTTCCATCCGCCTCCGCCGACGCCGAGGACGGGGTGGTCGCGCACGATTTTCAGCGCATCCTGCGTGTACACCACGCGGGAGTAGGCGTTGAACGTCGACAGGGAGATGTCCG
>JADGHN010000179.1 GCA_019683875.1 Clostridia bacterium | reverse complement strand
GCCTTGTTTCGGGTAACGGCCCCGAAGCGGGACCGGGCCGCCCTACCAGCCGCGGGGAATGCGTGCCTTCAGGCGGACGGCTCCGGGGGGAGACCCCGCCCCCGCGCGTACCGGCTTCCAGCCGCGACCGGCTCTCTGCGACGCGCGGCGGGGAGGGGAGGCCCCTTCATGGCCCGCGTATGTGGTTGATGGCCGTAATGCTAGGCCAGCCCGGCCGCCGGCGTCAAGATGGCTGGCCCAGCGCTTCGCGGATCTTTTGCACGAGAACGCGTTCCGGCACGGCGCCGTCGATGCCGACGCTGCCGTTGATGACCGTCTTGGGAACGGCATAGACGGCGTGCTTCATCGCGAGCTCCATGAAGTGCGTCGCGTCGATGGCCACCGCCTCGACCTTGTCGCTCTCCATCGCCATCTGATGCGCCAGGCGCACGGCCCGGGGACAGTACGGTCAGGTCGGCGTGGAAAAGACGTGCAGCGCCACCGGCTCCGACAACGATCCGAGGAAGCTTCGCGTCTCATCCGACAGGGCCGTGCGCCCGAGCGAGACATCGAGGATGTCCTCGATGAGCGCGCCGAACTCGTACCCCGCCGGGGCCCCGGCGAAGTAGAAGCGCGCGCCGCGCTCCCCCGCCCGGCGGACGTAGATGGCCGGCGTCAGCTCGGGCTGCAGTCCCTGTCCGGCCGCCTCCTCCGGCGCGAGCCGCACGACGGAGAGCTTGCCCGTGATCTCCGCGACCTCGTCGAGCAGCGCCCCGACCTCTTCCGTGTCCGCGGAAGGCGGCGCGACGAGGACCAGTTCCACCGGCGCGTCCATGGCCTCAAGCGCTTCCAGGACCCTCTTGCGGATGTCGTCCCCCAAGAGCCGCATGGCACTCCTCCTCAACTGCTCACAGGGTACCACAGCGCACCCTCAAACACGCGGAGCGGCGCACGGGGTCCGTGCGCCGCTTCGCAGTCCGGTCGACCGCCGTTCCGGCCCGCCGCCGCGCTCCCGCGCCCGCCGGGCGTCACTCCCACCGGAACGTGCGCACCGAGCCCACGATGCTGACGAGCAGCCAGACGGCCAGGGCGGCGACGTCCGCCCGGAGCGTGGCGAGCGTGGCGCCGGACGTCAGCGTCGAACGGAGGCCGTCCGCCAGGTAGGTGAGCGGCAGGTAGTGCACGATCTTGAAAAGCCAGCGCGGCAGCGTGTCGTTCGGGAAGAAGATCCCCGACAGGAACATCATCGGCAGCGACACCAGGTTCACCAGGGGCACGACCGCTTCCGAGTCCTTCGCGATGCCGGCCAGGAAGAAGCCGATCGCGAAGAACACGCCCATGCCCAGGATCGTCAGCACCACGATGGTCATCGCGTGCACGGTCAGGTGCGCCTTGAACACCCCGAGGGCCAGACCCAGCAGCAGGACGACGGACAGGAAGCCGCTCACCATCTGGTTCGTCACCCACGCGGTGACGATGGTCGTCGGCGTCACCGTGGTCGCGCGCAAGCGCTTCAGCACGCCGCGATCCCGCCAGCGGGTGACCACGTTCGCGATGGAGAACAGGCCCGAGTTCATCATCATCATCGCCAGCAGGCCCGGAACGACGAACTCCAAGTATCCGGTCGCCGTGGTGCCGATGGCCTCCGAGCGCGTCACGATGGGCGAGGTGCGCCGCGCGAGCCCCAGACCCACGTGCTCGATGGTCGACTCCAGCATCCCGCGCGTCTGCGCGGCCTTGACGGGGTTCGCGTTGCCGTAGAGCACCCGGAGATCGGCTTCCCCCTGCCCCAACAGGGCCGCCTGGAGATGCGCGCCGAAGCCCTCCGGGAGGACGATGGCCGCGTCGGCCTTGGCGTCGGCGACCTGCTTGCGCGCCGCGGCTTCGCTCGACGCCTCCTTCGCCTTGAATACGGGGACGTGGGCAAGCGCCTCCGCCACCTGCTGCGAGGCCGGGCTGCGGTCCAGGTCGACGATCAGCACCTTGACGTCCGGCGTGGAGTTGCGTCCAAAAAAGCCCATCATCGTCATGAAGACGACGGGGAAGAACAGCGTCCAGAAGATGGCCTGCCGGTTGCGGACCATCTGCTTGAACGAGGCCGTGAAGAACGCGAGCCAGCTCTTCATTCGCGGAGGCTCCTTCCGGTCAGCTTGAGGAAGAGGTCTTCAAGCGAGGCCGTCCGCACGGCCAGCTCCGAGACGCTCACGCCGGCCTCCGTGGCCCAGGTGAAGAGCCGGGCGAGGACGCCCGGCACGTCCTGCACCTGCGCGGAGACCTCCGGTCCGCGGACGGCGCCGTCCTGGCCGAGGAGCGCGCCGAGCTGGGCCGCGCGGCGGTCGTCGAGCGGCTCGCCGACGCGGAACTCGACGATCGACGCGTCGAAGTGGCGGCGGATCAACTCCTGCGGCGAACCCTCGGCGATGATCTTGCCGTGGTCGATGACGAGCAGGCGGTCGCACAGCTCCTGGGCCTCGTCCATGTAGTGCGTGGACAGGACGACCGTCTTCCCTTTCTCCTTAAGTGCGCGGATCGTGTCCCAGAGGTTGCGGCGGGCCTGGGGATCGAGGCCGGTCGTCGGCTCGTCGAGGAAGACGATCTGCGGGTCGTTCACCAGCGCGATCGCGATCGACAGCCGCTGCTTCTGGCCGCCCGAGAGGTCC
>JADGHN010000178.1 GCA_019683875.1 Clostridia bacterium | reverse complement strand
CTGTTCGGCTTGGCGTTCGCGTTCCTGGGGCTCAGCGATCCTCAAGGCCTGACGCAACTCGCGCTCGCCGCGCTGCCGCCGGCCTGGCGGGGGGTGGCGCGCGCCCTCGGCCAGCGCGTGTGGGCGTCCTTCGCGCGGCTCTTCTGGGCGTCGATCGCCCTGGCGGCGGCCACGTTCGCGTTCGTCTGGGCGGCGCTGGCGCTCGTGGGCGCTCCGTACGCCCTCCTCGCCGCGGCCGCTGCCGGCTTCTTCGACCTCCTGCCCGTTCTCGGGCCGGGGCTCGTCCTCTTGCCGTGGGCCGCGGTCGAAGCGCTGGGCGGCCACCCGGGCGCGGCGCTCGCGCTGGTGGCCATCCACGGTGCCGCCGTGGCGCTGCGCTGGATGCTTCAGAGCATGGTGCTGCAGGAGTCCCTCGGCCTGCATCCGGCCGTGGCCCTCGCCGCCCTCTACGTCGGCGCCGCGGTGCTCGGGCCCGCCGGCCTCGTGGCGGGTCCGCTCCTCGTCGTCCTGGTCCAGGCGATGAGCGAGGCGGGCGTGCTCGCCTGGCCCGGCAGGCCCCGGGGCGGCTGAGGCGGGCGCGCCCGGTCGCCCAGGCGGTGGAACGGCTTCGCGCCCGTGTGCCCCGGGGACGTCCGCCGCGGGCGAACACGGAAGGGGAGAGACGAGCCTGAAGCGATTGGCGATCGTTGGCGTGAGCGGTTCGATCGGCCGCCAGACCCTCGAGGTGGTGCGCCGCTGGCCCGACCGGCTGAGCGTCGTGGCCGCCGCCGCCCACTCCGACGACGCGTATCTGGCGGAGGTGGCCGAGTCCTTCCGGTTGGAGGCGGCGGCGCTGGCCGACGAGACCGCCGCGGAGCGCCTGCGCGCGCGGCTCGCCCGCACCGCGCCCGGGACGCGCGTGCTCGCCGGCTCCGAAGGCGTGCGGCAGGTCGCGGCGTGGCCGACGGCCGACATGACGATGTCGGCGGCATGGGGCGCGGCGGGATTGGACGCCACGCTCGCCGCGCTGGAAGCGGGCCATGACGTCGCCCTGGCGAACAAGGAGTCGCTGGTCGCCGGTGGCGAGCTCGTGCGCCGCGCAGCGCGCCGTTCGGGCGCCCGGATCCTCCCGGTGGACAGCGAGCACAGCGCCGCGCACCAGTTGCTCGCCGGCCGCGAGGGCGAGCTGCGCCGCCTCTGGATCACGGCCTCCGGGGGGCCGTTCCGCGGCTGGAAGCCCGAGGAGATGCGCAAGGCCACCCCGGAAGACGCGCTGCGTCACCCCACGTGGCGCATGGGCGCGCGGATCACCGTCGACTCGGCGACGCTGTTCAACAAGGGCCTTGAGGTGATCGAGGCGCACTGGCTCTTCGACCTCGACTACGACGACATCGCCGTCGTGGTGCACCCGCAAAGCGTCGTGCACGCCGTCCTGGAACTGCGCGACGGATCCTTCCTCGCCCACGCCGGGCCGCCCGACATGCGCCTCCCGATCCAGTACGCGCTGTCCTGCCCGGAACGCTGGGCGCCGCCCTTGCCGCCCCTGCCCCCTGACAAATGGGGTATCCTTTCTTTTGAACCGCCGGACGTCGAGGCGTTCCCCGCCCTCCGGCTCTCGTACGCGGCGGGCCGCGCCGGCGGCACGGCGCCGGCCGTCCTGAACGCAGCGAAGGAAGAGGCCGTGCTCGCCTTCCTGGACCGGCGCCTCGCGTTCACGGACATCGCGGCCTGCGTGGCGCGCGTGCTGGACGCGCACGTGCCCGTCCCCGCCGATTCGCTGGAGGCGGTTCGCGCGGCGGACGCGTGGGCACGGGAGGCGGCGCGCGCGTGGATCGCCTCGCGCAGCCGCTCTTCAGACGGGATGTGACGCCTGTGCAGTGGCTCGCTGTCGTCGTCGTCCTCGGCGGCCTCGTCTTCTTCCACGAGCTCGGCCACTTTCTCGCCGCCAAGCGCGCGGGCGTCCAGGTGGACGAGTTCGCGCTGGGCTTCGGGCCCCTCGTGTGGGGGCGCCGCTGGGGCGAGACGCTGTACAGCCTGCGGCTCCTGCCGCTCGGCGGCTTCGTGCGGATGGCCGGCATGTACCCGGAAGGGGAGCTGCCGCCCGACGAGCGCATCGCCGCCGCCGGCGCGCGTCCCGGTCCCGTAGCGCCCGGCCGCGGCTTCAACGACAAGCCGGTCGGCACGCGCATGGGCATCATCGCGGCCGGGCCGCTGATGAACGTGCTCCTCGCGATCGTTCTCTTCGTCGTGTCGTACGGCGTCCTCGGCGTGCCGCAGCCCACGCTCACGGTCGACGGCGTCGTCCAGGGCATGCCGGCGGCCGCCGCCGGGCTGCGCGCCGGAGACCGGATCGTCGAGATCGACGGGCAGCGCCTGCGCACATGGGACGACCTCCGCCGCATCGTGCAGGCGGCCCCGGGGAAGCCGCTCGCGATCACGGTCGCGCGCGACGGCGAGCGTCAGACCGTCCGTCTTGTGCCCGTCGCGGGCGATGGCGGCCGCGGCGTGATCGGCGTGTACCCGCGCTTCGAGGACCGCCGCTTCGGCCTGCTCCAGGCGGTGGCGCACGGGCTCGGCGACACCGTCGCCGTCGTCTCCGGCTGGTTCGTCGGCATCGCCGCGCTGGTCGCGGGGCACGGCGGGGGCGGCGTCATGGGGCCGGTG
>JADGHN010000177.1 GCA_019683875.1 Clostridia bacterium | reverse complement strand
TCACGAACGCCGTGACGGCGCTCGCCACCGCGCGCCGGGCGCAGAGCCCGATGGTCGTGCTCGCGGGGCAGGCGCCGCTCGCGCTGGCCGGGCAGGGCGCGCTGCAGGAGATGGACGCGCTCGCCGTCGTGCGGCCCGTGTGCAAGGCGGCGTGGCGCGTGTGGGACCCGGCGGACATCCCGGCGGCCGTCGACCTCGCGTTCGCCGTGGCCGAGGCCGCGCCGCCGGGGCCGGTCGTCGTGGAGCTGCCGCTGGACGTGCTGTACGGCACGGCGGCGCCGTTGCCGCGGCCGGCGGCGCCGGACGCCGACCCGTGGCGCGCCGGCGGGCCCTCCGAGCCCGCTCCGCTTCCCCCGCCGGACGCGGCGGCCGTCCGCCGGGCGGCGGAGTTGCTCGCGGAGAGCCGCCGGCCGCTCGTCTTCGCCGGCAGCCAGCTGCGGTGGGCGGCCGCGCCGGAGCGGGTGAGCGCGGACGTCGCCCGGCTGGCGGAGCGCCTGCTCGCGCCGGTCTACGCGAACAGCCTCGCGCGCGGCATCCTGCCGCCGGCTCACCCGCATGCGTTCGCGGCCAGCCGCAAGAAGGCGCTCATGGAGGCGGACGCCGTCGTCCTGCTCGGCGCGCCGCTCGACTTCCGCCTGGGCTACGGGCGCGCCCCGGCCTGGAACGAGGGCGCCGCGCTCGTCCGCGCGGACATGGACGCCCACGAGCTCGCCCGCAATCGGACCCCGCAGGTGGGCGCGGCCTGCGATCCGGCCGTCTTCCTGCGCGCGCTGCTGGAGGAGCTGGAAGTGTTCGTGTCCGTGGTGCGGGGACGGACCGGCCGGCTGGGACCGGGCGCGGGCGCCGCCGCGGCGGCGTCCGAGGAGGTCGTCGCCGCCCGCCTCGCGTGGCTCGAGGACCTGCGCGAGGAGGAGCGGCGCCGCGCCGCGCGCATGGCGGCGGGCCTCGCGTCCGAGGCGAGCCCCGTCCACCCGCTGCGCTTTGCCGCGGAAATCGAGCGGGCGCTGCCGGATGAAGCGATCGTCGTCGGCGACGGCGGCGACATCGTGGCCACCGTGGCGAACGTCGTGCGGCCGCGCCGCTGGCCCGGCGGCTGGCTGGACCCGGGCCCCCTCGGCACGCTGGGCGTGGGCGCCGGGTACGCGATGGCCGCCCGGCTCGCGGAACCCGACGCGCCGGTGCTGGCCGTCTTCGGCGACGGCGCCTTCGGTTTCAGCGCCATGGAACTGGAGGCGGCCGCGCGTCAGGATGTGCCGTTCGTGGCCGTGATCGGCAACGACGGCGCCTGGACGCAGATCCGCAGGGAACAGGTGCAGATCCACGGCGCGGACCGCGCGGTGGCGACGTCACTCTCCCCGGACGCGCGCCACGACCGGCTGGCGGAGGCGCTGGGGGGCCAGGGATGGCGGGTGGAGCGTCCGGAGGAGCTCGCGCCCGCGCTGGAGGCGGCCTTCTCGTGCGGCCGGCCGGCGGTCGTCGACGTGCGCCTGGGCGCGTCCGACTTCCGCGACGGCGCGATCAGCGTGTGAGCCTGGCCACCTTCGACGTGCGCCCCGCGCGCGGCGCGTGAGCGCCCGGCGCGTTCACGCCGTCGCCGGCGACGACGCCTCCGCGTTTCGCATCGCGAGCGAGAAGTAGACGAGTCCCGCGAGGATGACCGCCCCTCCGATCATCTCCCCCGCGGTCGGAACTTCCCCGAGGAACAGCCAGGCGAGCAGCGTCGAGCCCACCGGCTCGCCCAGGATCACGATGGACACGGCGGCGGCCGGCACGTGACCGAGCGCCCAGTTGAAGAGCGTGTGGCCGAAAATCGTCGGCACGACCGCAAGGGCGAGGAAGATCAACCACTCCCCGGCCGGGTACGGCCAGAGCGGGACGCCGGCGAACGCGGCGATCGCCGCCAGCGCCGCCGCCGCGGCGGCGTAGACCCACAGCGTGTACGCGAGGTTGTCCACGTGCCGGCGGACGTGGCGCCCGATGAGGATGTATCCGGAGATGAAGACGGCGCCGAGGAAGGCGAGCAGGTCGCCGTACAGCGCCGTGCCGCCGAGCGCGTAGTCGCCCCAACCGATCAGCGCCGTCCCGAGGACGGCCAGCGCGCCGCCGAGGTAGGCGCCCGGCGGCAGGCGGTCGTCGCCCAGGAGCATGGCGAGCACGCCCACCAGAAGCGGGTGGCTCGTGACGAGCACGACGGAACTGGCGACGGTCGTGTACTCCAGCGAGGCGATCCACACGGCGAAGTGCAGGGCGAGGAAGACGCCGCTCGCGATCATCGCGGCGACGTCCCGCAGCGCCGCGCGTTCGGAGGCAGGCAGCCACCTCCGGATCCGCGTGGTCGCGGCGCCGGCGCCCCCCGGCCCCGCGGGCCCGGCCGGCGCGGTCCGCGCCCGGCGCCGGGCGCCGGCGAGCCCCAGCGCCGCCAGGATGGGCAGGCTCAGGGCCAGGCGGTAAAAGGACAGGGCGATGGCCGGCGCGTCGGAGTACCGGATGAAGATGCTCGAAAAGGACACGGCGACGACGGCCACGACCAGCGCCGCGACGACCCGTCGGTTCACAGGCGGAATCCCGTCCATCGTAGGAGTGGGGGGGGGGCCCCCGCCGCCGCGCGCGCGGGTGGTGGGGGTTGTTAAAAAAAAAAAAGCCCCC
>JADGHN010000176.1 GCA_019683875.1 Clostridia bacterium | reverse complement strand
CCGGCGTTCGCCGAGATGCTCGCCCGCGAGGGGGTGCCGGTCTACACCCGGGCGGGCGGCGGCTACTTCGCGACGATGGAGATCGAGCTGATGCTCGCGCTCCTCGCCGTGATCGACAACCCGCGGCAGGACATCGCGCTGGCGGCCGTGCTGCGCTCGCCCGTCGTGGGGCTGGGCCCGGCGGAGCTGGCGGCGGTGCGCCTCAGCGACCGCAGCGGCGACTTCTACGACGCCGTGTGCGCGGCCGCGCGCGCGGAGGGGCCGCTGGGCGAGCGGCTGCGCCGCTTCCTCGATGACCTTGAGCGCTGGCGCACGGCGGCGCGCCGCGGCCGGCTGAGCCACCTCGTCGAGCAGCTGTACCGCGACACCGGCTTCCTCGCCTACGCCAGCGGGCTGCCCGGCGGGGAGCAGCGGCGCGCGAACCTCCTCGCGCTCCTCGACCGCGCTCGCCAGTTCGACACCTTCGCGCGGCAGGGGCTGTACCGGTTCCTGCGCTTCGTCGAGCGTCTGCGGGAGCGGGAGGCCGACCTGGGCCCGGCGCCGGCGCTGGGCGAGCACGAGGACGTCGTCCGCGTCATGACGATCCACCAGAGCAAGGGCCTGGAGTTCCCCGTGGTGATCGTGGCCGACCTCGGCGCGCCCTTCCAGACGACGAAGGGCGACCTGTTCGTCGACCGCGACCTGGGGCTGGGGTTCAAGGTCGTCGACACGGCGCTGAAGATCAAGTACCCGTCCGCGGCGTACTGGGCCGTGCGCGAGCGCGCCGACGCCGAAAGCCTGCGGGAGGAGCTGCGGATCTTCTACGTGGCGCTGACGCGCGCGCGGGAGCGGCTGATCCTCGTCGGTTCCGCGACGGATCTGGCCGAGCGCGCGGCGCGCTGGCTGGCGGCGGACGGCGCGCCGGACTGGGCGCTGCCGGACGCGCTCGTCACGGGGGCGCGCTCGTACCTCGACTGGGTGGGGCTCGCGCTGATCCGTCACCCGGACGGGCGGCCGCTGCGGGAGCTGGCGCTGGCGGAGGGCGGCGCGCGGCGGCCGGACGCGTCGCGGTGGACGGTGCGCCTGTGGCGGCCGGAGGATCTGGGCGCGGTGCGCGCGCCGGCCGGCGAGGCGGACGACGTGTGGCGCCGGCTGGCGGCGCTGGAGCCGGTGCAGGGCGAGGCCGCGGCAGCGGAGCGTTCCGCGGCGGAGGGCCGTGCCGACGGGGCGGTGGGCGAGCGCCTCGCGGCCCTTGAGCGGCGGCTGGCCTGGTCCTACCCCTACGCGGCCGTGACCCAGCGCTTCGCGAAGCGGGCAGTGACCGAGATCAAGGGGCCGCTCGACCCGGAGCGTGCCGCCACGCCGCTTCCCGCGGAGCTGCGCCGCCTCGCGCCGCGCGCGCCGCGGTTCCTCGAGAGCGGCGCGGCGCCGGAGGGCGCCGGCACCGCCGCGCAGCGCGGCACGGCCGTGCACGCGGTGCTGCAGCACCTCGACCTGCGCGCGCCGCTGGACGCGGCCGGCATCCGCCGCCAGGTCGACGCCATGGTCGCGCGCGCCCTGCTCACGGAGGAGGAGGCGCGGCTCGTCGACGCGCAGCTCATCGCCCGCTTCTTCGATTCCGACCTTGGCCGCCTTCTGCGCGCGGCGCCCGAGCGGGTCCGGCGCGAGCTCATGTTCACGCTGGAGCTTCCCGCGCGGCGCGTCTACCCGGACCTGCCGGCGGGCGTGGCGGAGGGCGAGACCGTCCTCGTCCAGGGTGTGATGGACTGCCTTGTGGAGACGGACGACGGGCTGCTCCTCCTGGACTTCAAGACGGACGACCTGCGCGGCCGGCCCGCGGCCGAGGCGGCCGAGCGCTACCGCACGCAGGTCGAACTCTACAGGGAGGCGGCCGAAGCCATCTTCGGCCGCCCCGTGACGGCGGCGTACCTGTGCTTTCTTTCCACGGGCGAGGCCGTGCGGATCGAGCCGGCCGCGGGCGCGGCAACCGGCGCGGCCGGCGGCCGCGGGCTGAATTGAGGCGCGCTCGTGGCTAGACACGGTGAGCGCGTCGCCCCGGCCATCGCCTTCCTCGCCTGGAGCCTGACGGTCGCGTCGGGCGTCTGGCACGGCCTGGACGTGCGCGTCACGGCGGCGCTGCAGGCGGCCGTGCCGTCGTGGTGGGATCCGTGGCTGACGGTCTTCAGCGTGCTGGGATTGGCCGAGGTGACGGGCCTCGTCGCGCTGGCTCTCGCGCTCGCCATGCGGGCATCGGGCCGGCCACACTCGCGCAGCGCCGCGACCCGGCGCGCCGCCGCGTTTGTGGCGGGTTTCGCGGCGACCTTCGTGGTCGAAGCCGCGTTCAAGATGTGGCTCTTCCACCCGGGGCCGGAGGCGGGCGTCTACACCGTGAGCGGCCACACGTACGAAATCGCCGCCCGGAGCCGGATTGGGGCGTGGCTCGCGGCGCTGCCCGTGTTTCTTCCCTCAGACTTGGCCGCCTTCGCCAATGCCTATCCGAGCGGCCACATGGCCCGGACGACGTACCTCCTCGCCTGGCTGGCGAGTGATGGCGCCGGCCGCCGGCGGCGGCTGTGGAGCGCCGTGGCCCTGGCCTTCGGCTTGGCCATGGCCGTCAGCCGCGTGGTGCTGGCCGAACACTGGCCGAGCGAGGTGATCGGCGGCGCGCTCCTGGGGTGGGCGGCCGCGGC
>JADGHN010000175.1 GCA_019683875.1 Clostridia bacterium | reverse complement strand
GGGCGCGGCTGGCGGCGCGCAGCGCGTCGACGATCGCCGCCGGCTCCGCCATGCGCCCCCACCCCTCCTCGCCGGAGGCCAGGCGCCCGTGCTCCGGACCGATGAACCGGTACCCGTACTGCCGCAGCCGCTCCACGTTGGCCTGCACCGCCGGGTGGCGCCACATCGCGTCGTGCATGGCCGGAGCAAGCCACACGGGCGAGCGCGCAGCCAAAAGAACGGCCCCGAGCGCGTCGCGCGCGAGGCCGTTCGCGAGCTGTCCGATCAGGTCGGCGGTCGCCGGCGCCACCACGATGCCGTCGCACCAGCGGGCGATCTCGATGTGCGCCTCGCCTGCCCCGGGCGCCCAGAGATCGAAGAGAACCGGGCGGCCCGTGACGGCTTCGAAGGTCAACGGGGTGACGAAGCGCGTGGCCGCTTCCGACATCACCACGCGGACCTCGTGCCCCTCCTTGACCAGCCGGCTGGCGAGGTCCACCGCCTTGTAGGCGGCGACGCCGCCCGCGACGCCGACGACCCATCTCGCCACGGCGCCGCGCCTACTTCACGCCGGACTTGCGCTGTTCCCAGCGCAGCTGCCCCACCGCCAGCTCCTTCAGGGCGGCGGTGACCGGCTTGTCTTTCACGGTGCCCGCGAGGGGACGCGATCCCTCGAGGATCTGGCGCGCACGCTTCGCGGCGATGATGACCATGGTGTAGCGCGTGTCGACCTTCTTCACCAGTTCGTCCATCGACGGCAATGGGACGTCCATTCAGACCGCTCCCCCACTGCGGATTTTCTCGATCAGGTCGGGTTGCCTGGAGACGCGGCACTTCTCCGCCTTGATGATCGCCAGCAGCTTGTCGACGGCCGCGTCGACCTGGTCATTCACGACAGCATAGTCGTACCGGTCCAGGTAGGTCAACTCGTGGCTGGCGCTGGCCAGGCGCTGGTTCCTCGCCTCCGCGGACTCGCTGCCGCGGGCGGTGATGCGCCGGCGCAATTCCTCAAGGGAGGGAGGCAGGATGAAGACGAAGCAGGCGTCCGGGTACGCGCGCTTCAGGGTCATGGCGCCCTGGATGTCCTTCTCGATCAGGACGTCGTGGCCCTCTGCGAGCCACGTCTCCATGGGCTCCCGTGGCGTGGCGTAATAGTTGCCGTAGACCTCCGCCCACTCCACGAACTCGCCGCGGTCCCGGCGCCGCAAAAAGTCCTCGCGGTCGATGAAGTAGTAGTGGACGCCGTCCATCTCATGCGCGCGCCGGGCGCGCGTCGTCACCGAAATCCCGTAGCGGAGCTCCGGCTGCCGTTCCATCAGGGCGGCGCGCACGGTGCCCTTGCCCGCCCCGGACGGCCCGGAAAGCACAATCAACAAACCTTTGGACACGAACGCCTCCTAGACGATGTCGCCGGCATGCAGCGATTCTCGCGAACCGAGACGGTGCGCGACGGTCTCAGGCTGCACGGCGGAGAGAATGACGTGGCCGCTGTCGGTGAAGATCACGGCCCGCGTGCGCCGGCCGTACGTGGCGTCGATCAGCGTGCCCTGATCGCGCGCCTCGCTGATCATCCGCTTGATCGGCGCCGACTCGGGGCTGACGATGGCGATGATGCGGTTCGCCGAGACGATGTTGCCGAAACCGATGTTGATCAGCTTGATGTCCACGCCCGCATCCTCCTTCACTCGCGGAGATCGACCATCCCTGTCACCGCGTCATTCGACGTTCTGGACCTGCTCCCGCAGCCGCTCGATGTCTCCCTTCATCGCGATGACGTGCGACGCGATCTCGACGTCAAGCGCCTTCGAGCCGAGGGTGTTCACCTCTCGGTGGCATTCCTGGATGAGGAACTCCAGCTTGCGCCCAACGGGTCCGTCGGATTGCAGGCAGGCCCGCATTTGCGAAAGGTGGCTGCGCAGGCGGACGATCTCTTCGGAAACGTCGGCGCGGTCGACGAGCAGGACGACCTCCATGGCCAAGCGCTGCTCGTCCAGCGGCGTCTCACCGAGCCAGGCGGCGAGGCGATCGCGCAGCCTCTGCTGCGCGGCCTCCAGCGCCGCGGGAACGCGGGCCTCGATGGCGTCCAGCCGCGCGGCGAGCGACTCCATGCGAGCCGCCATGTCCGAGGCCAGCCGTTTCCCCTCCTCCGCCCGCATCCCGAGAAACGCCTCAAGCGCTGCGGAGAGAGCTTGCTGCACCGGCGGCCACGCCACTTCCGGCTCCAATCCCTGGGTCTCCGGGACGATCACGCCGGGCAACGCGGCGAGCGACCACGCGTCCGGACGCCAGGGAATGTCGAGCGCCGCTGCCAGTTCCTTCAAGGCTTCATGATAGCCCCGAGCGCGTTCCACGTCAATGAAAATGCCCGTTTCCGCCGTCCCGTGCGCTCGCACGTCGACGGACGCCTCCACACGACCCCGCTCGACCGCCCTGGCCACCTCGCGGCGGATGTCGGGCTCCAGCGCCGCCAAGCCCGCCGGCAGCCGCACGTGCACGTCGAGAAAGCGGTGGTTCACCCCGCGCACCTCCACGACGTAGCGGCGCCCGCCCGCGGTGCAGTCGCCGCGTCCGAAGCCCGTCATGCTGCGCATCAACCGGCCCCCCGCGTGGCGCGGCGCGCGGCCTGCGAGACGAGCGGAAGGTACAGGTGGACCGGGCGCATGCGCAAGGTCGCCTTGTCGTCAAGCCACGCGGCGCGTGCGGGCAGCCGGTACTCGTGGAGGCCCGGCTCGCCCAGCGGGGCG
>JADGHN010000174.1 GCA_019683875.1 Clostridia bacterium | reverse complement strand
CCCCGGAAGTGCTCGCTTCGCCCGGCAGGCCGCGCCCGGAACCGTTCGGCCGCGGCGTCGAGCGCAGCCGCCACGCCGCGCTCAAACTCGGGCGGCGTCGACGGCACCTTGGTCACGATCACCTCGCCCGTCGCAGGATCCATGCCGACAAGATCCGTGAACGTTCCGCCGATGTCGGTCGCGATGCGCAATGGGTCACACCTCTCCTGCGAAGTGGCAGCGCGCCCGGTGGCCGCCGCCCAGATCCACGAACGGCGGCTCCTGCTGGGCGCAGACGGCCCGCGCGGACGGGCAGCGCGGCTGCAGCGGGCACCCGCCGGCCGGCGCGGCGCCGCCGGCCTTCAGCTGCGGCTCCGGCAGGCGGCCGGACTCCATCCGCGGCAGCGAGGCGATGAGCGCCTTCGTGTACGGGTGCGCCGGCTTCGACAGGACACGTCCCACCGGACCCTCCTCCACGATCCGCCCGCGGTACATGACGGACGTCCGCTCGCAGAGGAAGTCGATCACGGCGAGATCGTGCGAGATCAGGAGGTACGTCAGGTTCAGGCGCTCCCGCAGGTCCTGCAGGAGGTTGAGGATCTGCGCCTGCACCGAGACGTCCAGGGCGGACGTCGGCTCGTCCAGGATGAGGAACTTCGGCTCCAGCGCCAGCGCCCGCGCGATCACCACGCGCTGGCGCTGCCCGCCGGACAGCTCGTGCGGGTAGCGACGCGCGTGCTCCGGGAGGAGGCCCACCTGCTCCAGAAGCTCCGACACGCGCGCCCGCCGCTGCGCCTCCGAAAGGTCCGGCCGGTGGACGCGCAGGGGTTCCGCCACGGCACGCCCCACCGTCCAGCGCGGGTCGAGCGCGCCCGTCGGATCCTGGAAGACGATTTGCACGGAGCGGCGGAACGCCTGCAACTCCGCGCCCCTGAGGCCTCGGACATCCCGGCCCCAGAAACGCACCTCGCCGGCCGTCGCCGGGATCAAGCCGAGCAGCGTGCGGATGAGCGTCGTCTTGCCGGAGCCCGACTCGCCCGCCAGGCCGTGCGCCGTGCCCGGCCGCTCGACGACGAGATCGACGCCGTCCACGGCCGGCACCCAGCCGCGTACGCGGCGCAGGAGCCCCGAACGCACGGGGAAGTGCTTCTTGAGGTTGCGCACCTCCAGCACGGGCGCCGTCGCGCCCGCGCGAGCGTCCGCATCCGTCACCGCGCCTCACCTCCCGGGAAGAAGCAGGCCACCTGGTGCATTTCGCCAGCGTCCTTGAGCCGCGGCGCCGCCATGCGGCACCGCTCGGCCGCGCGCGGGCAGCGGTCGGCGAAGGCGCAGCCGCGCGGCCGCTCCCGCAGCGACGGCGGAAGGCCCTCGATGGCCGCAAGCCGGCGCGCCCCGGACCCCAGGCGCGGCGCCGCCGCGAGCAGCAGCTGCGTGTACGGGTGCTGCGGCCGGCCGAGCACGGCGGCCGTCGGCCCGCACTCGACGACGTCGCCCGCGTACATGACGGCGACGCGGTCCGCGAAACCGGCCAGCAGGCTGACGTTGTGCGTGATGAAGATCACGGCCAGGCGCCGCTCCCGCTGCAGTTCCGCCAGGAGGCGCAGGATCTGCGCCTGCACCGTCACGTCCAGCGCCGTCGTCGGCTCGTCGGCGATCAGGATCTCCGGGTCCCCGGCCAGCGCGAGCGCGATCATGACGCGCTGCCGCTGGCCGCCGGAGAGCTCGTGCGGGTACCGTCCCTTGCCGGCGAGTCCCGGCAGCCCGACCCGCTCAAGAAGCCGCTCGGCCTCCGCGCGGGCCGCCGCGCGGCTCAGGCCGCGGTGGACGCGGAGCGCGCGGACGATCGGCTCGTCGACCGGAAACACGGGGTTGAGCGACGACGACGGATCCTGGAACACGACCCCCACCCGCCGGCCGCGCACGGCCGCCAGTTCCCGCGGCCCCGCGCCGACGAGCTCCCGTCCGGCCAAGCGCACGCTGCCGCCGGCGATGCGCGCGTGCGGCGTGGGGAACAGCTGCGCCACCGACATCGCCGTCAACGTCTTCCCGGACCCCGTCTCGCCCACGAGCCCCAGGACCTCTCCCGGGTACAGGTCCAGCGCCTGGACGCGCAGGATGGGCCGCGCGCCCTCTGGGCCGAGGATGTCCAGCGCCAGGCCGCGGATCGAAAGCAGCGGTTCCATCCCGCGCGCCTCCTCCTGCGCGCGCGCGTCTCCGGCCATCACACGCGCCCCCTCGTGCGCGGGTCCAGGATCTCGCGCAACCCGTCGCCCAGCAGGTTGAACGCGGCGACGGTGACGAGGATCGCAAGCCCCGGGAAGGTCACGTACCACCAGTTCGTCAGGAAGAAATTGCGCCCCGTGTTGACGAGGAGGCCCCACTCCGGCTGGGGCGGCTGCGCTCCGATGCCGAGGAAGCTCAGCGCCGCCAGCGTGAGGATCACGGAGCCGAAGTCCAGCGACGCCTGCACGATCACGGGCGCGAGCGCGTTCGGCACGAGGTGCTCGAACACGATCCGCCAGCCCGGCACGCCCAAGGCGCGGGCTGCCTCGACGAACGGCCGCTCCCGCAGCGACACGACCTGCGCCCGCACGATGCGCGTGTACCACGGCCACCATGAGAGCGCGATGGCCGCCACGGCGTTGACGAGGCTGTGCCCCAGCATGGCGGCGATCGCCGTGGCGAGCAGGAGCGACGGGAAGCTCAGCACCACGTCCGTGAAGCGCATGATGAGCTCGTCCCAGAA
>JADGHN010000173.1 GCA_019683875.1 Clostridia bacterium | reverse complement strand
CGCCTCGGACCGGGAGGCCGAGAACACGATCGTGGCCGTCGACCTGGACACCGGGCGCGCCACGGTGCTCGTCTCCGGGGCGGACTTCTACGCCGCGCCGCGGTTGAGCCCCGACGGGCGCAAGCTGTGCTGGCTCTCGTGGAACCACCCGAACATGCCCTTCGACGGGACGGACCTCTGGGTGGCGGACGTGGCGCCGGACGGCAGCCTTGGGCCCGCGCGGCACGTGGCGGGCGGCCCCGACGAGTCGATCTTCCAGCCGGAGTGGTCGCCGGACGGGGTGCTTCACTTCGTCTCGGACCGGACCGGGTGGTGGAACCTCTACCGGCTCGAGGAGGGCGGCCCGCGCGCGCTCGCGCCCATGGAGGCGGAGTTCGGCGAGCCCCAGTGGGTGTTCGGCCTTTCCACCTACGCCTTCGCCGGGCCGGACCAGATCGTCTGCAAGTACGAGAAGAACGCGTTCGCGCACCTCGCCACGCTGGACCTCCGCACGGGGGAGCTTCGCCGGCTGGACCTGCCCTTCACCGTGATCCAGTCCGTGCGCGCGCGCGGCCGCAGGGTCTGCTTCGTGGGTGGCGCGCCCGACCGGCCGGGAGCGGTCGTGGACCTCGACCTCGGCACCGGAGCGTTCCGCGAGCTCCGGCGAAGCACGGACGTGGAGATCGACCCGGGCTACGTGTCCGTACCCCAGGCGATCGAATTCCCCACGCAGGGCGGGCGGACCGCGCACGCCCTCTATTACGCGCCGCGCAACCGGGACTTCGAGGCACCGGAGGGCGAGCGGCCGCCGCTCCTCGTCCTCAGCCACGGGGGGCCGACGGCGCACAGCCGGCCGGTGTTCAACCTCGGCCTCCAGTACTGGACCAGCCGCGGCTTCGCGGTCGTCGACGTCAACTACGGCGGCAGCAGCGGCTACGGGCGCGCGTATCGCGATCGCCTGAAGGGCATGTGGGGCGTCGTCGACGTCGACGATTGCGTCGCGGCCGCCCTGCACCTGGCGGAGCGAGGTCTGGTCGACCGGAACCGGCTGGCCATCCGCGGCGGCAGCGCCGGCGGCTACACCACCATGGCGGCGCTCGTGTTCCGCGACGTCTTCAAGGCCGGGGCGAGCCACTTCGGCGTCAGCGACCTGGAAACGCTCGCGCGCGACACGCACAAGTTCGAGTCGCGGTACCTGGACAGCCTGGTCGGGCCGTACCCCGAACGGCGCGATCTCTACGTGGAACGGTCGCCGATCCACTCCATCGACCGGCTGTCCTGCCCCATGATCTTCTTCCAGGGGCTCGAGGATCGGGTCGTGCCGCCGTCCCAGGCGGAGGCGATGGTGGCGAAACTGCGTGAGAAGGGCATCCCCGTCGCCTACCTGGCCTTCGAGGGCGAGGGGCACGGGTTCCGCAAGGCCGAGAACATCAAGCGGACGCTTGAGGCCGAGCTGTACTTCTACTCCAGGATCTTCGGCTTCCCGCTGGCGGACGAGGTCGAGCCCGTGGCCATCGAGAACCTGGCATAAGTCGATGCCGGCGTGACGCGCACGGGAGCCATCGACGGGCCGCGGCGGGTGTTGGCGTGGCCGGTGAGTAAGGGGCCGTCCCGGGCGGAGGACCGTCAGGACGCGCCGGACAGGATCAGGATGACGTCGGCGATCGCGAGCAGGCCGATCACGATCCAGACCACGCGCGCGTAAACCGGCTTCGCGTGCACGGCGAACGGAGCGGCGATCATCGTGGCCAGGCAGATCACAAACAGAACGACGAAGGGCAACGGAAAGCTCGCCACGGTCATGATCATACTACCAACGCCCTGAAGCGGCCACCTGCAACGCCCCGGACGCCGCCACGGCCAGCAGCACGACGCGCCATGACGGCCACTTCCACACGACGAGCAGGCCGAAGGAGACGAGGCCCACGGCGAAGTCGCCGGGCGAGCGGATTCCCTGGGTGAAGATCGGGTTGTACCAAGCGGCGAGCAGGATGCCGACGACCGCCGCGTTCACGCCGTCCAGCGCGGCGCGCAGCCGCGGACGCTGCCGCAGGGCCGCCCAGAACGGCCAGGCGCCGATCACCAAAAGGAATGCCGGCAGGAAGATGGCGACCGTCGCGAGGACGGCCCACGGCCAGCCCCCGATGACGGCCCCCAGGTACGCGGCAAACGTGAAGAGCGGGCCCGGAACCGCCTGCGCCGCGCCGTAGCCGGCCAGGAACTGGTCCTGCGTCACCCAGCCGTTCGGCACGACGGCCGCCTGCAGCAGCGGCAGCACGACGTGGCCGCCGCCGAACACCAGGGCTCCGGCGCGGTAGAAGGCGTCCGCGACGGCCACCCAGCGCGCGCCGGTCGCCAGGCGCGCCAGCGGCAGGCCAGCGAGAAGCGCGACGAAGAAGATCCCGGCCAGTGCGGCGGCGCGGCGGGAGACGGGTCGCGGCAGGGCTCCGGCGGCCGGCCCCTCCGCGGCGCTCGCCGCCGGCGCCTCCGCGGCGGGCAGCCACCGCCAGCCGATCAGCGCCCCTGCGACGATCACCATCACCTGGGCCAGCGCCGAGGGGAGCAGGAGAAGCACGACGGCCGCGCCCAGCGCCATCGACGCCCGGGCGCGGTCGGGCGCGAGCCGGCCCGCCATCGACCACACCGCCTGGGCCACGACGGCCACGGGCACGACCAGGAGGCCGTGCAGCAGCGTCGTAGCGAGCGGCGGCTCCCCGTGCAGCGCGAGGGCGAAGATGGCGAGGAGCGCCGCCGACGGTAGGGTGAAGCCGAGCCAGGCGGCGA
>JADGHN010000172.1 GCA_019683875.1 Clostridia bacterium | reverse complement strand
CGATACACGAGCGACGCGGTCAGGAGCGCGCTCGGCAGGGCGACGGTGTCCGCGTCGCCCCCGAACGCCTGGCCGGTGGCGATCGTCGCATGGAGCAACCCCTCTTCGCGGAGCGCCGCGACCGTGTCGCTGAACGCGACGGGCAACGCGCCGCCGTCGGTGTGGATGTACACCACGCGCGACCCCGGCGAGGCGAGCCGGCACGCGCGCACGACGGGCTCAAGCTGGCTGTGCAGGCCCAGCGCCACCACCGGCTGGCCGGAGAGGCGCGTCGCTTCGCGCAGAAGCTCGTGGCCGGCGCCGCCCTCCTCCTCCGCGTGGAGCATGGCCCGCTGCCACGGGGTGTAGCGGAACTTCATGATGTGTCCCGGGGCGTTCTCCGACCAATCTTCCGCCCCAGCCACCGCCATCACGAAGTGACGGCCGCCCGTGCCGAGACCCAGCCGCACCGCCGTGGTGTTCAGGAGGACACGGTCCCCCGTGGAGACCGGGCCCGTCAAGCCGGGGTAGGCCACGGCGTCGGCGACATCGCCGCCGGGCATGCGCACGCGCACGGCCACGTGCCCGGAGCGGCGCGGCGCGACGTCGATCACTTCTGCCCAGCAGACGGTGAACGTGGCGATCCCTCCGCCGTGGCGGCTTCCGCCGTGGCGGCGGCCTCTCCGGCGGCCTGCGCGGCCGGCTTCGGCGCCGCCGTCGGGATCACGGGCGGCACCAGCGGCATGGACGCGGCGTTCTGTCCCGGGACGGCCCGGCGCAGCGCCCGCCCGAAGATGCGGTTCGTGGCGTCCAGCGCCGCTCGGATGCCGGTCTGGACGGAGTCGTCGCCCTCGCTCGCGATGACGCTGCCGCAGAGCATCTGCTGGCGGCCGCGCGGCATGCGGTGGAGGATCAGCGCCGTGACGACGGTGTGCGCGGCCACCTCGTGGGACTCGACGGCCCAGCACTCCAGCCAGTGACCGTCCTGCAGCGCCTGGTTGAGCGCCGCGAGCAGCGCCTCCGCGCCCACGCGCCGGGCGGCGTCCCCGAGGGACGGCCCCTCCGCCTGGCCCCGCCACGGACCCTCCGGGATCTCCGGATCGAGGATCACCCGGCCCAGCCGGTCACGTTGCGGTTCCGGCGCGATCTCCAGCTCCACCCGCACGCGCCCCGCCACCGTGTCCTGCGACAGGGTCATGCGCGTCACCTTCACGCGCACAAACTTGTCCGCCGGCGGCAGTCCGCGCACCTGCGCCACGGAGATCTTCTTCCGGTCGATGCGCAGGCCCCAGCGCGCGGTGAGCGCGCTTTCGATGTCGCGCACAACGCCTTTGGCCGGCCGCGTCCGGTCCGCGAGGACATGCACTTCCTCCACCCCGCCCCACGCGTTGACCACGAGGCGCGCGTCCAGGACGGCGGGGAGCTCCCGGATCAGGTCCTCGACGACCCGCACCGACACCTTGCGCTTGGGGCGCGCGGCGTGCGATTCAGGCTCCAGCTTCACGGTCTACCCCCTTGCGGAGCCGCTCGCCGCCGGCACGAAAATCCGATCGAGGGCCCGGATCTGGCGGATGCGCTCTTCCGCCAGCACGTCGGCGGCTCGATACGTCGGAATTCCCTCCCGGCGCGCGATGGCGAAGATCTCCCTCAGCTTGTCGCCGATTCCGGCGATCTTCCGATAGGAATGATCGCGATTGTAGCCGCCGGGGTTAAATTCGGACGCGACGTTGATGACCCCGCCGCCGTTGATGACGTAGTCCGGCGCGTACAGGATGCCGAGCTCCTGGAGGCGGTCGCCGTGGCGGGGCTCCGCCAGCTGGTTGTTCGCCGAGCCGGCGACGATGCGGCACTTCAGACGCGGGATGGTCTCGTCGTTGATGACGGCGCCCAGCGCGCACGGCGCGAACACGTCGCATTCAACGTCGTAAATGGCGTCGGCGGGAACCGTCTCCACGCCCAGATCCTCCACCGCGCGGCGCACCTTGTCCTCGAAGATGTCCGCGATCACGACGCGCGCGCCGGCCTCGACGAGGAGCTTCGCGAGATGGTAGCCGACATGGCCGGCACCCTGGATGGCGACGGTGCGTCCCGCCGGGTCGTCCGAACCGTACGCCTCCTCAAGGCAGGCACGGATGCCGCAAAAGACGCCGAACGCCGTGGCGGGGGAAGGATCGCCGCTCGCTTCCGGCAGGCCGAGCACGTAATCCGTCTCCTGCCGCACGTAGATGAGGTCGTCGCTGTTGATGCCGACGTCTTCCGCCGTGTAGTACCGGCCGCCCAGGGACTGCACGAAGCGGCCGAACGCCCGGAACAGCGCCTCGGTCTTGTCCTTGCGCGGGTCGGCGATGATGACGCTCTTGCCGCCGCCGAAGTTCAGCCCCATGGCGGCGTTCTTGTAGGTCATCCCGCGAGAGAGACGGAGCACGTCGAACAGGGCTTCCTCTTCCGACGCGTAGGGCCACATGCGGCATCCGCCGAGGGCCGGCCCCAACGCGGTGCTGTGGATCGCGATGATGGCGCGCAGCCCCGACGCTTCGTCCCTGCAAAAGACGACCTGCTCGTGACCGTCGTGGGCTGCGTTCGTGAATACGGACACCGGCACGACCTCCTCGAACGGGGCGCCCGTTCGTTCTTGAGCCGACACGTGAAAAAGGGGCGGGTACACGACCACCGCCCCCGTCATCCAAGATGCGAGTATGCCCCCGGCCAGGCCGGCACGGCGCCCGGCGCCCCTTTGACACGGATCCCTACGGTGCGACCGGCCGCCGGAGACGGCATCCGCCAACCCCTT
>JADGHN010000171.1 GCA_019683875.1 Clostridia bacterium | reverse complement strand
GCCTGCCAGCCGAGCACCCGGTCGCCGCTCGCCGCGTCGACGAGGTACCCGTCGCCGTCCAGCTTGAAGGCACCGGCACGCGTGAACACGCGCCCCGCCCCCGTATCGAGGACGAAGTAGCCGTTGCCCTGGATGGCCATGTCGGTGTTCTCGCCCGTGACCTGCGCGCTGCCGGGCGAGAGGATCGTGTCGATGCTCGCCAGCATCACGCCCAGGCCCACCTGCGAGGGGTTCGTCCCGCCGCGGTTGTTCTGCGGCGCGCTCGCGCCGCGCAGGACCTGGTTCATCGCCTCGGTGAACAGCGCGCGGCTCGCCTTGAAGCCGATCGTGTTGACGTTGGCGATGTTGTTCGCCACCACGTCCATGCGGATCTGGTGGTTCTGCAATCCGGAGACTCCGGAGAACAACGCCCGCATCATCGTTGACCGCCTCCCGTTCGTTTGTCCGGCTCCCCGATCCCGGGGCGACCTGGGGTGATCGCGTGCGCCGCTTCAGTCGGTCCGCGGCGCGGAGCCCCCGCCGCTCAGCGGTCCAGCTCGCCCGTCGCGATCACCGCGCTGTCGATGCCCGTGAACACGCCTTCTTTCAGCCGATCCCCTGCGATCGCCGTGACGACCGTGCCGCTCGGGATGTGGACGATGTACGCCGCCCGCGCCGTCAGCGCCAGGCACTCCCGCCCGCCGCGCGCCGCCGCGCGCGCCACGGCCGTCTCCACGGCCTGCCGCTCCCGTCCCTCGAACGCGATGCCGGCCGCCTGCAGGCGGTGCGCGGCGTGGGCCGACAACTTCAGCCGTCCGTCCGCCTGCGCCTCCGGCGAGACCGTCCGCCCCGCGGACAGCGCCTGCTCGAGCGCTGCCGCGAACCCGCCCGCGTCCGCCGGGCCGGAGACGCCCGGGTGCGGGAGCGGTCGTGCCGCGCGTCCGACGCCGCCGGCCCCGGCCGGTTCGGGCGGCACCCCACCCGGTTGCCAGGCCACGCGGTCCGTCATCCGCGCCTCACCCCCATCACGGCGCCGTCGCGCCTTCCGAGGCCGGCGGCTGACCGCCCGGACCGGACGTCGCGCCCTGCGCCGGCGTCGTGCCCGACTGCGCCTGACGGATCTGATCGAGGTCCTCGCGGATCGCCTGGAGCTGCTCGATCATGCTGAACATCGCCAGCTGGTTGACGAAGTCCATGTTGTTCATGGGCGACATCGGGTTCTGGTACTTCAGCTGCGCGACGAGCAGCGACATGAAGGTGTCCTTGCCCAGGCTCGCCAGCCGGTCGGCCACGCGACCCGTGTCGCCGGTCGCGACGCTGCCGCTGGTCGCGTACGGATTCGAGCCCTGGACGCCCGTCGCCGTCATGTCCGACATCCTCTGACGCCTCCTTCCTTCGCATGTCGCCCCTGCACAGGGTCACATCTGCCACTCGCGCGCACCCGGGATGGCCGATGTCCGCGTCACGCCTCCACGAGAGAAGCCCGCGACGGTCGAGCGCGCGGCCGCTCCGGCGCGTCCCGGTTCAGGATCGGCCGAGTGATCCCCGGGGGCCCCGCGCCACGCCTGGTCGTTCACGCCGAACTGCGCGAGCGACAGACCCTGCTGGGCGAGGCTGCCGGCCAATTGATCCGCCGTCTGCTGGAGCAGCGCCGCGGTGTCGGGCTGGGCCTGGAAGTGCGCCGCCACCATCGCGTGACGGGCCTCCACGTGCACGCCCAGGGGTCCCAGCGGGCCGCCGTCGAGGCGCATGCGCCACGAGGGATTCGCGCCGCCGCGCAGCGCCGCGGCCAGGGGATCCTGCGGCGCCTGACCTTCCGCCAGCTCCGGCGACCACGGCCCGGCATCCGACGGGGATGCGCCGCGGATGGCGCGAGCCGCCGCAGCGCCCTTGAGGGACGCGGTGCCGGTCGCGGCTGCATGGCCGGCGCCCACGAGATGTTCACCGGTCGCCGCCGCGGGTGTGCCCGCCGGCGTCCCGGTACCTGGGCGGCCGACGCCCTTGGCCCGGCGGAGAGACTGGACCGCGCCCGGATCGCGTTCGGTGCCCCCTGCGCCACGCACTGCGCTCGGATTGGCTGCCGCGGCACCATCGGCTGCGCGCCCGGCGGTCACGTTGGCCGCCGCGGTCACCGGCACCGCAGCCACCTGCACGCCGGTCGCCACCGGGGACGCGGCCGTGACGGACGCGGCCGGTGCCGCTCCCGGGTCGCTTGTCCCCGGCACGGTTGACGTCCCGCCGCCGATTGCGGACCGCGAGCCATCCGCGCCGGCGAGGTCCCCCCGCACGCCGGGGATCGCCTCATGGCCTCCGCTGACGCGGTGGTCCGCGCCCGTCGCCGCGGCTGCGAGCGTTACCGTCGCATCGCCGGTCAGGGCCCCGCGGGCCGCCGCAACGTTCGCCTCCGTGCCGCCGGTCGCGCGCGCGAGCGTCTTGGCGTCGTGCGCCGCGGTGCGGTCGTGGTTCGCCGGCATCGACACGCCTGGCGCGCTCGCCGGGCGCGCCTCGGCCGTCCGGCGCCCGTCCATCGCGGCCGCCGTCATGTCGGGGGCGTCCGCCGCATCGTGACGTCCGGTCGCCGGCCGGTCGCTGACCCGCACGCCGGTCGGTGACCCGCCCCACACGCCAGGGGCAGCCACGCCTTCACTGGCCTGAGGGGCCTCCGGTCGAGCACCCGCCGCCTCCTTCGGAACCGGGGAAGCCGCCGTCGCAGCGTCTGTCGCGCCGTCCGGAGCGGCTTGCGCGCGCATGCCCGCCGCTGCCCCGTCCGCGACGCCACCATCGACCGCGCCGTCCGGGCCCGCCGCCGCGGCCTCACGCCGCGCGT
>JADGHN010000170.1 GCA_019683875.1 Clostridia bacterium | reverse complement strand
GAGCGCGCTACGCCGACGTCGCGCGGACGAGGGCCGTGAGCGCGTCCGCCACGCCGTCGATGTCGTCGTCGGTGTTGTAGTAGTGCAGGCTGATGCGGACGGCGCGGCCGCGCGGGCTGACGACGAAGCCCTCGCGCGCCAGCGCCTGCGCGGTGGCCTCCGGGTTCGGCACGAGGGCGGCCACCTGCGGGCCGCGAGTCTTCGCGTCGAGCGGCGAGAACAGCGGCACGCCGGCCGCGCGCAGGCGGTCGGTGAGGCGCGCCGCCAGGCGCTGCACGTGCGCCCAGATGCGCTCCACGCCGACCGACGCGATGAGCCCGATGCTCGCCGCGGCCGCGTACGCGGCCGGCACGGCGGGGGTGCCCCCCTGGAAGCGCAGGGCGGCGGGCGCCGGCTCCAGGGTAAACGGGTCGAACGCGTAGGGATCGCGCTGGCCGAACCAGCCCGTCACGGAGGGGAACAGGGATTCGGCCACCTCGGCACGAACGTAGAGGAAGGCAATTCCTGGAACGGCGAGGAGGTACTTCAGCGCGCCGGCCACGAGGAAGTCCACGGGCGTGCGGCGGACGTCAATGGGCACCACGCCGGCGCCCTGGTACGCGTCGGCGAAGACCAGCGCTCCGGCCTCGTGGGCGCGGCGCACGATCGCGTCCAGGTCATTGCGCGCGCCGTTGGTGAAGGTCACGGTGTGGGCGGAGACGAGGCGCGTGTCAGGCCCGATGGCCTCGGCCCAGCGGGCGGCGTCGATGATGCCGTTCTCGCTGCGGACGAAGCGGACGTCCCCACGGCGGCTCCGCTGGGCCAGCCACACGTGGGCGATGGACGGAAATTCGAGGTCGCTCGTCACGATGACGCGGCGTGTCGAATCGGGGGCGCCGGGGAACAGCGCGGACGCCACCGCGGCCGCGCCGGCGGAGGCGCTCGGCACGATCGCCACCTCTTCCGGCGACGCGCCGATCAGACGGGCGAAGGCGCGGCGCGCCGCCTCGACCTGCGCCATCCAGCGGTCCCAGGCTGCGCCGTCCTCGCGCAGCGTCGCGCGGTAGTCGTCCAGCGCCTGAAGCGCGTCTAGCGAGACGGCTCCCTGCGAACACGATGCCAGGTGAACTCGCTGGAGGAATATGGGAAAGTGAGCCCGAAAGGCTTCGGGTGTCGAAATGTTGGGCCGTGGAACCATGGCGTCCCTTCTTTCCTCGGTCCGTACTAGAATACTGAACGCTTGTAATCTATACTGAACTACCCGTCAAACCGCAAGGTTCACCGTTCGGGGACGCGATTCCTACCGCACAGGGGGAGCGGACGTTGCAGATCGGGGCGAAGCTTCGGAAACTGCGCGAGGCGCGCAGCCTCAGCCTCAAGGACCTGGCGGAGCGCACGGGCCTGTCGCGCAGCTTCATCAGCATGGTCGAGCGCGACCAGGTCAACGTGTCCCTGGAGAATCTGCGCAGGATCTGCCAGGCGTTGGACACGCCGATGTTCAGCCTGTTCAGCGACGATGAACCGGACGCGCTGTACCGCGTGGAGCGGGCGCGCACGCGCAAGCGCATCCAGGGGCAGGGCGCGCAGGTCGTCTACGAGCGGGTGACGCCCGGCGGCTACCACAAGTTCGAGGTGCTCGCGGCCACTCTGGCGGCGAAGCAGTGGTCCTCCCTGGAGCCCTGGAGCCACGCGGCGGAGGAGGCCGTGATGGTGCTGGACGGCCGCGCGGTGGTGGAGATCGCGGGGGAGCGCGTGGATCTGCGCGAGGGCGACTGCGTCTACTTCGACAGCCGCCACCCGCACCGCTACTACAACCCCGGCACGAAGCCGTGCCGGCTCTTGATCACGGTGACGCCGCCATCGTATTAGCCCGGCTGCTGCCGATGGTGCGTCCGGTGCGGTCCCGTCCCGATGTGGGCCGGGACCTTTCTTTTACCGCGCGCCAGAAGGAGTTTTCCACAGGAGCGCGTATTTCTCGGTTTCAATACCACTGAAAATGATCCAATCGCGGTGAACGCCGGTCGCGTGGGGGACGCGGCCGGGAGCGGCGGCCGCGGGCGCGCAGCCGCACGGCGCCGCGTGCAGAACGGGGGAAGGTGGAGGCACTGCGGACACTTGACGCACAAGCGATCGAGGACATCGCCCTCGGCGCGGCGGTGCTGGGCACCGGGGGCGGCGGCGACCCGTTCATCGGCAAGCTGATGGCGCTGCAGACGGTCGAGGAGTGCGGCCCGATTCGGCTCATCAGCCTGGACGAGGTCCCGGACGACGCCGTCTGCGTGCCGATCGGCATGATGGGCGCGCCGACCGTGGTGGTGGAGAAGCTGCCGAGCGGGACGGAGATGGAGAGCGCGTTCTCGCTCCTCTCCGACTTCCTCGGCCGCCCGATCGACGCGGCGGTACCCGTGGAGGCGGGCGGGCTCAACTCGATGATCCCGCTCGCGCTGGCTGGCCGGCTGGGGCTGCCGGTCGTCGACGGCGACGGCATGGGCCGCGCGTTCCCGGAGCTGCAGCTGTCGACGTTCCACCTCGCCGGCGTCGAGGCGACGCCGATGGTGATCGCGGACGAGAAGGGCAACAGCGTGATCCTCAAGGCCACGGACGCCTTCGCCGGGGAGCGCATCGCGCGGGCGAACTGCGTCGTGATGGGCGGCTACGTGATGGCGACGGCTTACACGATGACGGGCGCACAGGTGAAGCGGGCGGCCATCGGCGGCATCGTGACGTTCAGCGAGGAGATCGGCCGGACGCTGCGCACGGCGGCGCACCGCGGCCTCGACCCGATCGAGGAGCTCCTGCGCGTGACGCGGGGGCACCGGCTGTTCCACGGCAAGATCGT
>JADGHN010000169.1 GCA_019683875.1 Clostridia bacterium | reverse complement strand
CCGTGGCCCAGGTTGAAGACGTGCGGACCCCCGGCGCCCTCGTCCAGGATGGCCTGGACGTGCCGGGCGAGTTCCTCCCATGGGGCGAGCAGCGCCACCGGGTCCAGGTTCCCCTGCAGCGCCACGCCGGCCCCCACGCGCCGGCGGGCCTCGTCCAGCGGCACGCGCCAATCGACCCCGATCACGTCCGCGCCGACGGCGGCGAACCGTTCCAGCAGCGCGCCCCCGTTCGCGCAAAAGAGGATGCGCGGGACGCCGAGCGGCCGCAGGGCCGCGAAGAGCCGCTCCATGTGCGGGCGCACGTACCGGTCGTAATCCCGGGGCGCCAGCGCGCCCGCCCAGCTGTCGAACACCTGGACGGCCGCCGCGCCTGCCCGCACCTGCGCCGCGAGGTACGCGGCCATGGCGTCGGTCAGCGCCGCCATGAGCGCGTCCCAGACGTCCGGGTGCGCGTACATGAGTCGCTTCGTCTCCCGCTGCTCCCGCGACGGGCCGCCCTCGACGAGGTAGCTCGCCAGCGTGAACGGCGCCCCGCTGAAGCCGATGAGCGGTACGTCGAGCTCGGCCCGCAGGCATTCCACGGCTTCCAGCACGTACGGGACGTCGCGGACAGGATCGAGCGCGCGCAAGGCGGCGACCTGGCGGGCCTCTCGCACCGGCTCGTCCACAACGGGACCCACGCCCTCGCGGATCTCCACGCGGACGCCCATCGGCCGCAGCGGCACCATGATGTCCGAAAACAGGATCGCCGCGTCGACGCCCAGCTGCTCGACGGGAAGTTTCGTCACCGCGGCGCACAGGGCCGGACGCTCGCAGATGTCCAACAATGTGTAACGTTGGCGAAGCTCGCGGTACTCGGCCTGGTACCGGCCCGCCTGGCGCATGAACCAGACCGGCACGCGCTCGGCCATCTCGCCGCGACAAACGCGAAGAAACAGGTCGTTCAGCTCGGCCGCACCCCCACACGACCGTACCACAACGAGCCTCTGTTCGAAGAAGTTGCCGCTTGCAGGGGAAACTTTCGCGTGCGACGCTCGTCTACACGTACGAACGGCCGCGGAACGGGCCGACGAGCGGAGGTCTGCACATGACGAAACGCGCACGCCGCGTCACCGGATGGGGCGCCATCGCGCTCGCCGCCGCGCTGTGGGCGACCGCCTGCAGCCACGACGGGACCGTGGCGGGATCGGACGTCGCCAACGCGCCGTCCGAGACGTCCGAGGCGCCGTCGACATCGGAATCGGACGCCGGCGCGCTCGAGGCGCTCCTTCCGGCGTCCGCGAGCTACCACGGCCCGTACGACTTCACGTCCACGTGGCTGGTGAGCCGCGGCGACGACAACGTCTTGAAGGTGAAGGAGACCGTCGGCGACTTCGACACCACGTACACGTTGGTGGTCGAGGACGGCTGTCTCAAGCAGACGTCGATCTACACCATGAAGGGCGTCGAGGAGCCGCGGGAGGCGATCTGGCTCTGCGTCCCCGCGCGCTCGTTCGCCAACGAATACCGGACCGAGGACTCCACCGTGAAGGAAACGGCGACGGAAACGTGGCTCGACGACCCGAAATACGGCCGCGTGCTGGAAGTTCGCGTGGAGGGCCAGAACGGCGACCACAAATACGTCCGCGTCGACGACTGGGCGTCGGGTCTCGGTCTTGTCCACCGCGTGGTCAAGGACGATCAGGGCAAGATCCTCGAGGAACGCGAGATCATCTTCGCCGGGTCGTGACGGCGCTCGCCGTCGACCCGGCCTCCCCCGCCGGCCGGCGCGCTGCGGCACGCCGGCCGTCCTTTGCTCACCCGGGCGCGTTCCGATCGCCCGCCGTTTCCTCTCGCGCGCGACGGCAATCCATGGCAGCGTCCTCGGTCACGACCCAGTCCATCGGAATGTCCCAGGGGTGCGCGGGCACGCGGTCGAACACCTGGCCGGCGAACGCTAGCGCGACCGTCACCGGCCGGCGGCCGGCCGGGTACGCGGCGAGAAACCGGTCGTAATAGCCCTTCCCATAGCCGAGCCGGTTGCCCGCGCGGTCGAACGCCAGGCCGGGCACCACGACGAGATCCAGCGCATCCGAAGGGGCCTCTGCGGACACCGCCGGATCCGGCTCTCGAATGGAGAAGGGGCCCGTCACCGTGATCGGCTCGCCGCGCGCATCGAACGCGATCCAGTGCGGCTTCAACAGGCCCGCGGCGGCGTCGGTGCGCGGGGCCGCCACGCGTTTGCCCTGAGTGCGCGCAATCTCGATGAGCGGCCGCGTCTCCACCTCTGGTGGGCGGTCGAGGTAGACGAGCACGTTGCACGCGGCAACGAACGCAGGAAGGCCCGCGACCCGCCGCGCGATGGCGCGGCTGCGGCGCTCGCGCTCCTCCGGCGCGAGGGCGTCGCGGTACGCGCGCGCGGCGCGTCGCAACTGCTCGCGGAGATCGGCTTCCGGCGCCTCCATGCCTCTTTACGGCCGCACCGTGACGAGGGCGTCGCCGGCGTTGACGGCATCGCCCTTCTGTACATGCACGGCCACCACGGTGCCGTCGACGGGCGACGGCACCTCGTTCTCCATCTTCATGGCCTCGAGGATGCAGAGCACCTGGCCGGCCTGGACCTGCTGGCCCTCGGCCACCTTCACGTCGAGGAGGAGGCCGGGCAGCGGCGCCGTCACGACCTCGCCCTCCGCGGGCGCGCCCGCGCCGTGCGCCGTCCCTGTTGCGGCGGGCGCCCCCGGCGCCGGCGCCGGTGCGGGTGCCGGGCTTGTCGCGGGCGCGGGTCCCGGTACCGCTGCCGCCCTGGACGCCGCTGCCGGCGATGCCGCCGCCGACGCCGCCGCCGGCGCGGGC
>JADGHN010000168.1 GCA_019683875.1 Clostridia bacterium | reverse complement strand
GCACGAGAAGTACCCGCCGGCCCTCAAGCTCAAGCTCTACGACGGCCAGTTCGAGGGCGAGTACCGCCCGGCGCACGCGCAGGAGGCGCGGGAGCAGTCCCCGCGCGACGGGATGCGGGGCGTCTCGCCGCGCCAGGTCATCAACGCGCTCGCCCAGGCGCTCGTCGGCGCGAAGGTGCCCTGCATCAACCCGGTCGACGCGCTCAAGGCGCTCCGCGGTTCCCTGGCGCACCACGTCGGAACCGAATCGCGGGAGGAGATGGAGATGCTGCTCGCCGCCCTGGCGGACGTGCGCAAGGAGTACGACGACTGGGCGATCAAGACGGTCAGCCGCGCATTCGTCGCCGCCTTCGACGACGCGGCGCAGGACATTCTCAAGAAGTACCTCGACATGGCCGAGGCCTCCCTGCGCAATGACCGCGTCCGCGACCCGGTCACCGGCGAATGGGTCGAGCCGGACGAGAAGTTCATGCGGTCGCTGGAGGATCTGATCGGCGTGAGCGCCACCGGCCGCAGGTCCTTCCGCGAGGAGTTGATGGTGCGCGTCGCCAGCGCCCTGCGGCGCGGCGAGACGTTCCGCTACGACAGCCATCCGAAGCTGAAGCAGGCGATCGAGGCGCGGCTGTTTGCCGACCTGCAGGGCTCCATCCGCACCACGGTCTCCGGACGGATCCCGGACGAGGACCAGCGCGCGCGCCTGCGCGAGGTGAAGGCGCGGCTGATCGAGCGGGAGGGCTTCTGCGAGCACTGCGCGGACGCGATCCTGCAGTACGTGGGGTACCTTCTGGAACGGCGGTAGGGGGCGGGGCGCCGGACGGAGAATTCTGGAAGCACCCAATCGCGGAGGGGCGCGCGTTCGTGGACATGGCGCTCGCAGTGACCTTCGTGTTCCTCTACATCGCCGGCTTCGCCGTGTTCGTCTCTGGCGCTCGTGGGGCCTTGCGTCTGTTCCTGCTGATCACCGCCGGCCGGTGGGCGGCCCGCGCCATCCTCTGGGGGGTTCACCGCGGAACGCCCGCTTCATGGGTGGACTTTCTGATCGACGCCGCGCCGTTGGCGTTCGTGGCGCTGATCGCCGGGGTCCAGTGGGCGTGGCGGACCGTACGCGCACACCCGCCGCGGACGTCTTGAGGGAGCGCTGCACGCTCCCGGCGGCTTCGGAGCGACAGGGACGGGCGCGCGCGAACGCCTGCACGCGCGCGCCCGCCCGTCCACGGGGGCGGACTGTGTGGCAGGCGCGTTCGCCGATCTCGCAGGAAGGCCGCGGCGCGGCGCGAATGCTCCCCGTGGAATCCCCGGGTGTACCCCGGTGGCCCACAGGGGGCGATCACGTGACCGAGACCGAACCGCGCTCAAGCCAGGCGGAGTCCGTCCGCCTTCTCGGCGTGCTCGGCGCCGGCACCATGGGCGCCGCCATCGCGCACACCGCCGCGCTGCACGGCATTCCGGCGGTCTGCGTCGACGTGTCCGAGGACATCCTCGACCGCGCGCGCCGCCGCATCGACGGCCTCATGAAGGGCCGCATCGAACGCGGCAAGTTCACGGAGGAGGAGCGGCAGGCCGTGTGGGAGCGTCTGAGCTTCACCACGGACCGCGACCGGCTTGCCGGGGCTGACTTCGTCATCGAGGCGATCATCGAGGACCTCGCCGCCAAGAAGGCGGCCTTCGCCGACCTCGACCGCATCTGCCGCGAAGGCGTCGTCCTCGCCACGAACAGTTCCTCCATGTCCATCACGGAGATCGCCACGGCCACGAAGCGGCGGGACCGCGTCGTCGGAATGCACTTCTTCAACCCGCCGCAGGTGATGAAGCTCGTGGAGGTCGTCCGCGGCCTGGAGACGAGCGACGCCACCGTGGCCGAGGCCAAGGCCCTCGCCGAGCGCATGGGGCGCGTGCCCGTCGAGGTGCGCAAGGACACGCCGGGCTACATCGTCAACCGCATCCTCATGCCGCAGTTCATCGAGGCGCTGCGGTTGGTGGAGGAGGGCGTGGCCACGCCGGAGGAGATCGACAAGGCGGTGACGCTCGGCCTGAACTACCCGATGGGGCCGTTCACGCTGATGGACTTCACCGGGAACGACGTGAACCATCACGTCCTCGAATACTTCCGGCAGGAGTCCGGCGACCCGTACTACACGCCGCCGCACCTGCTCAAGAGCATGGTCCGGGCGGGGCGCCTGGGGCGCAAGACCGGGCGCGGGTTTTACGAGTACGGGGACGAGTCGCGGGGCGGGTAGCCGGCGGGTCCTGGCGCCTCACAGCCGCTCGAACACCGCCGCCAGCGCCTGGCCGCCGCCGATGCACATCGTCACGAGCGCGTACCGCTTCCCGTGGCGGCGCAGGTATTCGATGGCCTTGATCACCAGGATGCAGGCCGTGGCCCCGACCGGGTGCCCCAGCGCGATCGCGCCGCCGTTCGGGTTCGTGCGGGCCGGGTCGAGGCCGGCGTCGCGGATCACGGCCACGGCCTGCGCCGCGAATGCCTCGTTCAATTCCACCACGTCGATGTCCTCAAGCCGCAGCCCCGTCTTCTCCAGCACCCGCGGGATCGCGTACGTGGGCGCGTAGCCCATGTACGCCGGCTCCACGCCCGCCATCGCCCAGCCCACAAAGCGCGCCTTCGGCTTCAACCCGCGGCGGACGGCCTCGTCGCCGTCCATGACGACGACCGCCGCGCCGGCATCGTTGATGCCGGACGAGTTGCCGGCCGTGACCGTGCCGCCCTCCTGGAACACCGGCTTCAGCGCCGCCAGCTTCTCAAGGGTGGTCTCCCGCGGGTGCTCGTCGCGGTCGAAGAGGCGCTCGCCGCCGCGGTCCGGGACCGGCACGGGCACGATC
>JADGHN010000167.1 GCA_019683875.1 Clostridia bacterium | reverse complement strand
GCGCGGCGGGCCGATGCCGCGCCCGCATCAGGCCCGCGCGCCGTCGCCCCGCGGATCTGTCGCCGAGGCGTCGCCGTCCGTCGCCGGGCGGGCGCCGGAGGCACCCGCTGCCGGTTCACCCGTCACCGGCTCTCCCGCTGCGGCTCGCTCGTCACCGGCTCTCCCGCCGCCGTCTCGCCCGCCAGCTGGCGGACGACGTGGAACAGGGCGGTCTGGTCTGCATCCGCCAGGCCCTGGGCCATCGCGGCCGCATAGAACTGCGCGGCCAGCGCCGCGCCCGGCACGGCCACGCCCAGCCGGCGCGCTTCGTCGAGCGCGAGCACGAAGTCCTTGTACCGGTTGGCGACGCTGAAACCGGGCTCGAAACGGCCGCTCTTCACGCGCTCGCCCGCCAGGGCGAGCGACACGGAACGCGCCGTCGAGTTCTCGAACACCTCGAGCATCTGGTCGAGGTCGAGGCCCGCCTTCAGGCCCATCACGAGCCCCTCGCAGGCGGCGAGCATGTTGATTCCGCCGATCATGTTCGCGATGAGCTTCATCGTCTGCCCCGCGCCGGTGGGGCCCACATGGTAGATCCTCCGGCCGACCGCCTCGAACACCGGCCGCGCGCGCTCGACCTGCCGCGCATCGCCCCCGATCATGATCGTGAGCGTCGCCTGCCGGGCCCCCTGCTCGCCGCCGGTGACGGGCGCGTCGAGGAACGCGGCCCCGCGCTCTTGCAGCGCCGCCGCCACCTCGCGGGCGGCGGCGGGGGAGACGGTGCTGAAGTCGATGTGCAGGAGGCCCGGTCGCGCGCCGTCCGCCACCCCCTCGGGCCCGAGGGCGACGACGCGCAGGTCGTCGGGACCCGTCACGCACGTGCAGACGATGTCCGCCTGGCGCGCCACCGCGGCCGGCGACGGGGCCCATTCGGCCCCCTCGTCGAGGAGAGGCCGGGCCTTGGCGGCGGTGCGGTTGTACACCGTGACGGGGAATCCCGCCCGCAGCAGGTTGCGGGCCATGTGCCCTCCCATGATGCCCAGGCCGATCCAGCCGATGCGTTCCCGTTCCGCCATCGCCATCATCCTTCCCACGGCCCGTAGAGTTGCGTCTCAAGGGCGGCGGCCCTCGCCTGCGCCAGCCCCGGCGGCACCCAGCGGAAGCGCACGCGCTGGCCCGGGCCCAACTGCGCGGCCGAGTCCAGGGCGGCGCTCGTGAGGACGGCCGCCCGCGGGTAGCCGCCGGTCGTCGGGTGGTCGCGCAGGAGGACGATCGGGCCGCCGTCCGGCGGCCACTGCACGAGACCGGCCACCGCCGGCTGCGACGGCGCCGTGGCCGGCTCCCCCGCGGGGCCGGGGGCGGGAGCGCCCGCGTCCGGCACGAGGCGCAGGCCGCTGCGGTCGCCGTGCGGTCCGACGCGCCACGTCGCCTGCGCCAACGCGGCCAGCGCCTTGGGGGAAACTTCCCAGAGCGCATCCAGCGGGACCGCGTCCAACAGAACGGCACCGTCGGCCGCGACCGGCGGGGGTGCGGCCGGCGGAAGGGCTGCCGGGTCCAGCCCCGTCCCTGCCTCCCGCCCCGGGACCGGCCCGAAGGCGTCCGTCCACAGGTGATCGCCCGCGGCGAGGGGCCGGCCGTAGCCGCCGAAGCCGTTGCGGACGTCCGTCGACGCGCTGCCGCCGACGACGGCGCCGGCGAGCCCGCCGCGCACCGCCACGTACCCGCGTAGGCCGGCGCGCCGGCGCGCGGCGCGGAGCACCTGGCCGGCCTCCACCGCGAACGCGGTCCCAAGGGGCACCTCGACGCCGTCGACATCCCAGCCCAGATCGGCGCCGTCCAGCGCGATGACGACGCGACGCAGCGCCCGCAGGCGCAGGCCCCCGAGGAGCAGTTCAAGCCCGGCGGCGCGCGGGTCGTTGCCGACGCGCGTGTTGGCGCGGGCCAGGGCGGGCCGGTCCAGCGCGCCGGACGGCGGGTAGCCGTACGCGCGCCCGTGGCGCGGGCGGCCGTCCTGCACGGTGGACTGGACCCCCGGATGCTCGACGATGAACGCAGCGTCCGACGGGGACCGCCGCGGGGGTCCGGCCGGCGCGACGTCGCGGGTTCGGTGGGCCGTGTCGCTCGCGTCGTCCGCGGGGCGGAATTGGACGAGGTCGCCGGGACCGAACACGGCCGGCGGCTCGCGAAAAGGGTCGAACACGCCGATGTCCGTGCGGCCGATGAGGTGCCAGCCGCCCGGCCCTTCCCGCGGGTAGACGGCGGTGTAGCCGGCGGCCAGGGCCACGGCGCCCGCGGGCACGCGCACGCGGGGCGCCGCGCGACGGGGGACGGCGAGGTCGGGGACGGGGCCGAGATAGGCGAACCCGGGAGCGAACCCGAAAAAGGCGACCGGCACGGGGCGGGCCGTGTGCCGGCGCACCACCTCTTCCGGGGTGGCGCCGAGCAGGGCGGCCACCTCGTTCAAGTCGGGCCCGTCGTCGCCCCCGTAACGGACGGGGATGACGACGACGCGACCCTCGAGCGGCGTGGCGCCCGCGGGATGCGGCCCGGCAGCCGCCGGCTCGGGACCGGGGTGCGCCGCGTCCCGCGGCGAGGGCCCGGCCGCGGCCGGCCCCCGCCCCGCGGCGCCCCCCGCGCTTTCGGCAAACTGCCGCTCCAGCCACCTCGCCGCCGGCGCCGCCGCGCGGGGGTCGAACTCCACGACGAGCTCGCTGGCGCTGGCGGCGTAGCCCGCGATGAACGGCGGCGCGGCGGCGAGGTGGGGCAGGAGCGCCCGCGCGGCGGTGCCCCGGAAGAGCCAGGCGCGGTCGCCGAAGGGCAGGCAGCCGGGGACGGCGGGGGCGATCGCGGGCGGCGCCTCGCCCGCGCCCGCGCCGGCGCCCGCGCCG
>JADGHN010000166.1 GCA_019683875.1 Clostridia bacterium | reverse complement strand
TGGGATTTTTTTATAACCGCCCGGGGCGCGGCGCGGGGGCGCGGGCGGCGCCGCGCGCGGTGGGCCGTGCTGGCCGTGATGCTCGCGGTCCTCGCCGCGGCCGCGGGGTACGGCGTGTCCCGCTGGCTGGCCGTGCCCGAGGTCCCGGTGCCGTCGGTGCAGAACCTGCCGCTGGACAAGGCGCAGCAGAAGCTGAAGCAGGCGGGCCTCTCGTGGATCATCGGCCCGGCGCAGTATTCCAGCACCGTGCCGTCCACGTACGTCGCCAGCCAGGATCCGCCGCCGGGGACCGTCGTGAAGGCGACGCACCCGGTGACGCTCTACCTCTCCAAGGGCCCGGAGTACGTGGAGGGCGGCGTGCCGGACCTCAAGGGCAGGCCGCAGCGGGACGCGGAGATCGCGCTCAAGAACGCTCGGCTCCAGTACACGGTGAGCACGGAGCACGACGACACCGTGCCGAAGGGCTACGTGATCAGCACGAATCCTCCGGCGGGCGACAGCATCCGCGTGGGCGACACCGTGGAGCTGATCGTGAGTGACGGCCCGGCGCCGCGCCCGATCACCATGCCGGACCTGCGCGGCATGACGCTCGGCCAGGCGCAGGCGCTGCTGGAGCAACTCGGCCTGGTGGTGTCCTCCACGCAAACGAAGAAGTCCAGCTATCCTGAGGACATCGTCGCCGATCAGACGCCGGCGCCGAACGCGCAGGTGCAGGCCGGAGACCCGGTCACGTTGACCGTCTCCTCCGGCTGCGAGCATTCCGCGCCGGTGAGCGTCACGCCGGACCCCCAGCGGTACGACCAGCCCGTCGGCGTGCGGGCCGTCGTCACGGACTCCACCGGCGACCACATCGACTTCCAGGACACCGTGCAGCCGGGGGAGAGCGTGCCGATCCAGGCCTGCTGGGCCGGCGCCAGCGCCACGCTGAACGTCTACTTCAACGATCAACTCGTCGAGCGAGTCGAGCTTCACTGATGGATCGAACCATGGGCGCGCAGCATCGAGGTCGGGTCATCAAGGCGTACAACCACTGGTTCGACGTGTGGGTGGAGGACGTCCGGCAGGTCTGGCCGTGCCAGCCCCGCGGGCGCCTGCGTCTGGAGGGGCGCGGCATCCTCGCCGGCGACCGGGTTCTCGTCTCTCCGCGGGCGGACGGCGAGGGCTGGATCGAGGCCGTCGAGCCGCGGCGGACGGAAGTGTCGCGGCCGCCGGTGGCGAACGTGGACCGCGTCGTGGCCGTCATGGCGTGGCGGCGCCCGGACTTCGTCCCCGAACTCCTCGACCGCATCCTGGTGAAGGCGGAGCACGCCGCGCTGGAGATTCTCGTCGTCCTCAACAAGATCGACCTGGTCGAGGGACCGGACGACCAGGCCCGGCTCGAGGCCGTCCGGGACCGCTACCGCCGGGCGGGGTATCCGGTGTTCCTCACCGACGCGCTGCACGGCGCCGGCGTCGACCGGCTGCGCCCGCACCTGGAGCGGGGGCTGACGGTGCTCGCGGGGCCGAGCGGCGCGGGCAAGTCGAAGCTGCTTTCGGCGATCGAGCCCGGCCTGCGGTTGCGCTCGGAGGCCGTGAGCGCGAAGACCGGCCGCGGCCGCCACACGACCCGTCACCCGGAGCTTCTGCGCCTCGGCGAGGGATGGGTGGCCGACACGCCGGGCTTCTCACGGCTGGATCTCGCCGGCATCGACTCGGACGGCCTGGCCTCCCTCTTCCCGGAGTTCGCCCCTTTCGTGGGCGAGTGCCGCTTCAACGACTGCAAGCACCGCTCGGAGCCCGGTTGCGCCGTGCGCGCCGCGGTGGAGGAAGGTCGCGTCGACGAGCAGCGCTACGCGCGCTACCTGCAGTTCCTTTCGGAGATCGAGGCCCTCGAGGAGGACCGCTATTGAATCCGATCGTCGCCCCCAGCGTCATCGCCGCCGACATGGCCCGCCTGGCCGACGCGGCCCGCCTCGCGGAAGAGGCGGGCGCCGACTGGCTGCACCTGGACGTGATGGACGGCCGCTTCGTGCCGAACATCACGTTCGGCCCGGGCACCGTGGCGGCCCTGGCCAAGGTGACGCGCCTGCCGATGGACGTCCACCTCATGGTCGATGACCCCGCACGGTGGGTCGAACCGTTCGCGAAAGCGGGCGCGCGCGTGCTCACGGTGCACGCGGAGGCGGATCGCCACCTGCAGCGCACGCTCGCGGCGATCCGCCAGGCCGGCTGCCTGGCGGGCCTCGCCCTCAACCCGGCGACGCCGGAAGCGGCGGTCGAGTACGTTTGGGAGGACGTCGACCTCGTGCTCGTGATGAGCGTCAACCCGGGCTTCAGCGGCCAGGCCTTCCTTCCCGCGGCGCTGCGCAAGATCGAGCGCCTGCGCGCGCGCGCGGAGGCGCTCGGGTGGGCGGGGCGCATCGAGGTCGACGGCGGCGTCGACCTCGTCACCGCGCCGGCCTGCCGGCGGGCCGGCGCCGACGTCTTCGTCGCCGGCAGCGCCGTGTACGGCGCGCCGGACCCGAAGGCGGCCATCGCCGCCCTCAAGGCGGCGGTGCGCTGAGCGGTTAAGACCCCCTTCCGTTCGGCGTTCACCCGCGGGCCGCGCGCGGCGTAGGATGGCCCCGAAACGGAAGGGGGCGCGACGCATGGCGAAGCCCATTCGCGTCATCAAGCTGCCATCGCTGATCGGACGCATTCTGGGCGCGCTGATCCAGAGGCGCGGCTGAGCGCCGCCGCCCCCGGCGGCTCCGGGGGCGCCGCGCCGCGCGTCTCCGCAAAGGAGTGGCCCGAGCATGGACAAGTTCCCCCTGGCGAGGCTGGTCCGGGGCACGTCCCACGACGCCTCCGTCCGCGTCCTCGCCGCGGTGACGACGCCCTGCGTCGAGGAGGCCCGGCGCCGGCACGACCTGTGGC
>JADGHN010000165.1 GCA_019683875.1 Clostridia bacterium | reverse complement strand
CCGGCGCAGGCGAGGCGGCGCGCTAAGCCTTTTCGTAGAGCGCCATCCACTCGTCGATCTGGAACGACTTGACCTGCCCGCCGTCCACCTCGATGCGGAAGTGGTCGCGCGCCGGGGCGGGCGCCTCCAGCAGTTGCCGCGCGACACGCTCGATCTGCGCGTCGGACGTGGCCGTTCGGCGGACCCAGCTGTCGAAGACCAGCGTCTTCTTCCGCAACCGCGCCCGCCGCTCGACGAGTCCCGCCCGTCGCAGCCAGGCCTGCCACTCACGGACGGACGGGCAACGGACGTGGCTCTCGTCCCGCATCTTTTCCGTCGTGTTGATGAACCGGGCGAGGTCGCCGTCCTCCGGCGCGACGTTGTCGATGAGGAGAAAGCGGCCGCCCGGCCGCAGCACGCGTCCGGCTTCCGCCGCGAAGCGGTCCGGGTTGGGGAAGTGGTGCGGCGCGATGCGGCACGTCACGGCGTGGAACGTGCCGTCGAGGAACGGCAGGTCCTCCGCGTCGGCGACGACGTACAGGATGTTGCGGCAGCCGGCGCCGTCGAGGTGGCGGCGCGCCGCGTCGAGCATTTCACGGGTGAGGTCGGCGGCGATCACCAGACCGGCGTGCGGCGAGAGCGCCCGCGCCGTGTGCCCGCCGCCGGTGGCGACATCGAGCACGATCCAGTCCGGTCGAGGCTCCAGCCACTCCACGAGGAGCGCCAGGTCGTCGCCCTTGGCGTGGATCTCGCTGTGCACGTACGCCTCGGCCGCACGGGAGAACTGGGCGCGAACGGCCGCCTTGGCGTGCTCGTCGTCCATCGGGTGCACCGGAGCCCTTCCTTTCCGCTCGACTTTCCACTCTACCGGTTCCATCACCGGGACGGTCGCCGGCCTAATCCCCCGCCGCGCCCGTCTCCCCGACCGCGTCCGCGGCCGTCGCCCGCGCCCCCGCGCGCTCGCCGGCCCGCGTCCCCGCGCCCTCGCCGCGCGCCCGCGCCCACACGCGCCCGGGCCACGCGGCCAGCCAGCGCAGGTTCTCGTACGCCATCGGCACGACCACGAGCGTCAGAAGCGTCGACGTGAACAGCCCGCCGATCACCACGACGGCAAGCGTGGAGCTGATGAGCGAGCCCTCGGACAGGCCCAGCGCCAGGGGCACGAGCGCGAACATCGTCGCGAGCGCCGTCATGAGGATCGGGCGCAGGCGCGTGCTGGCGGCTTCAAGAAGCGCCTCCCGCACCTCGAGGCCCAGCCGCCGCTGCTGCTGGAAGCGGTCCATCAGGACGATCGCGTTCGTCACGACGATGCCGATCAGCATCAGCATGCCGATCATCGCCGGGATGCTGAAGGTGTAGCCCGAGACGTAGAGCGCGAAGATCGCGCCGACCGCGGCGAACGGCAGCGAGAAGAGGATGGCCAGCGGCGCCAGGCCCTCGCCGAACGTCAGCAGCATGATCATGTACACGACGAGGATCGCCGCCACCATGGCCTCGGCCATCTGCGTGAAGCCCTCGCGCATCGTCGCCGTCACGCCGACGTCCTGGGCCGAGACCCCCGGCGGCAGGTGGACGGCCGCCACCTCGCGCGCCACGGCGGCCGTGACGGAGCCGACGTCCTCGGCCGTGATATCGCCCGTGATCATCACGAACGGCTGCTGGTTGCGCCGGTTGATCGCCGTCGGCTGCGGCTTCACGGAGACGCTCGCGACGTCCGCAAGCTTCACGTCCTGCGTGCCGTGCAGCGTGAGCTGGCGGAGCGCTTCCAGATCGGGCGTGCGCGAGAGGTGGACGCCCAGCGGATACGTGTGCCCGTTGAGCCGGATCGTGCCGGCGTCGTACCCGCTGAGGGCCGCATGCACGGCCTGCAGCACCTGGCCGGTCGTGAGGCCGTAGCGCGCGGCGGCGGCGCCGTCGACCTCCACGACCACCGTGTCCGTCTGCTTGCGCAGGGTGTCCGTCACGTTGGTGAGGCCGTCGAGCGACTGCAGCCGCTCCTCCACGCGCGCGGCGACGTCGCGAAGCGCGTCCTCGTTCGGCCCGGAGAAGACGAGCTGGATGGAGTTCGTGCCCCCCGTGGCGGCGGAGTAGGCGGCGGCCTGGACGCGCGCGTCCGGCATGAGCGGCGCCACCTGCTTCTGGATCGCCGTCGCGGCCGCGTTCGGGTCCGTCCCGGGCTCCAGGTCGACCATGATCGTGGCGTCGTTCGGCGCTTGGTAGTTCATGAACGGGTTGGAGCCGCCGACGGATCCGACCACCGACACGACGCGGGTCACGCCGGGCCGCTTGAGGAGCGCATCCTCCGCCTGCCGCGCCTCGCGGTCCATCATCGCCAGCTGCGCGCCTTCAGGGAAGCTCGCGTGCACCGTCACCTGCGGGTGCTCGTCCGACGGCAGGAACGACGTGCCGAGGCGACCCGCGAGCGCGAACGCTCCCGCGAGGAGCGCCAGGCACACCAGCGTGGAGACGGCGCGATGGTTCAGAAGCCAGTTGAGCCCGCGGCGGTACGCCTTCGTGAAGCGCGAGGGCGCGTCCTCCGCCGCTTCCGGCGGCACGCCGCGGTTGAAGACCAGCGTGAGCGCCGGCACCACCGTGACCGCCACCAGCAGCGAGGCGAGGAGCGCGAACACCACGGTGAGGGCGAAGGGCCGGAACACGCGCCCGACGATGCCCCCGACGAGGCCCAGGGGCGCGAAGACGGCGACCGTGGTGAGCGTCGAGGCGGTGATCGCCGAGGCGACTTCCGAAGCGGCCTCGAGGATGACGGGCGCGGAATAGCCGCGCGTGCGGGCGTGCCGGTGGATGTTCTCCGTCACGACGATCGCGTCGTCCACCACGCGCCCCACGGCCACGGCCATGCCGGCCAGGCTCATGACGTTCAACGTCACGCCGAAGTGGTCGATGAGCAGAAGGCCGATCGCGACGGACGTCGGGATGGACAGCACGGCCACGAGCGTGGCGCGGCCGCGCCGCAGGAAGACGTA
>JADGHN010000164.1 GCA_019683875.1 Clostridia bacterium | reverse complement strand
CGCAGGAGGACCCGGCCGTTCTTCTGGCCTGCCGTGATGTGCACCTCCGACTAAGGGCGAAGATCGTGTCGACGACCGTCCCTATCCCGGCGTCCCAGGGACGGCGGACCCGAGCACGTGAAAGACCGTCCGAAGCACAGTCAAACCGCATTATACGCAACGCGCAGCCGGGGCGGCAAGCGCCGCGCGCTCAAGCGCGCAGGAGGCCGAGCGCCGCGAGGGCCGACCGAACCGCCTCCTCCTCGGCAGCCGACGGCGCACAGAGCGGCGGCCGGCATCCGCCGACGTCGAATCCGGTCAAGCGCAGGGCCAGCTTCACGGGGATCGGGTTCGTCGTGACGAAGAGCGCCTTGCACAGCGGGAAGATCCTCCGGTGCACGGCCTCCGCCGCCCGCACGTCGCCGGCCTCGAAGAGCCGCACCAGCCGGACGAGCTCGCCCGGCACGATGTGCGCGGCCACGCTGACGACGCCCACGCCTCCCACGGCGAGGATGGGCAGCGTCAGCGAGTCGTCGCCGCTGTACACGAGCAAATCCGGCGCCAGCTGGCGGATCGCCGAAACCTGGTCCAGGTTGCCGCTCGCCTCCTTGACGGCCACGACGTTCGGCAGTTCCGCCAGCCGCGCCACCGTCTCCGGCGCGATGTTCTGCGAGGTGCGGCCGGGCACGTTGTACAGCATGACCGGAAGGTCCGTCGACTCGGCGATGGCCCGGAAATGCCGGTACAACCCCTCCTGAGGAGGCTTGTTGTAGTACGGTGTGACGAGCATCACGCCGTGCGCCCCCGCCGCCTGGGCGCGGCGCGTCAACGCGATGGACGTCGCGGTGTCGTTCGTCCCCGTCCCGGCCCAGACGAACACGCGGTCCCCCACCGCGTCCAGGACCGCCGTCAGAACGCGCATCCGCTCGTCCTCGGTGAGCGTCGGGGATTCGGCCGTCGTCCCGCCGACGAGCACACCGTCGACACCCTGTTCCACGAGACGGCTCGCGAGCTCCCCGGCGCGCGCCGCGTCGACCTCCCCGTCCGGCGAGAACGGCGTGACGAGCGCCGGGATCACGGTCCCGTACTTCACGCTGGACCACCCTCCAGATCAGGCAGTGTGGCCGGCTTGCCGGCCAGTCCGAACTTGCGGTGCAACGCGCGGACGGCGTCCTCCATCTGCGCGAGGGGCACGAGGAAGCTCACGGTGATGTGCGAGTCCGCGCTGGAAAGGACGGAGATGCCGGCTTCGTTCAGCGCTTCCGCCATTGCCGCCACGACGCCCGGACGGCCGTGCACGCCGCTGCCGACGATGGAGACCTTCGCGCAGTCGCGGACGACCTCGACCTCGAAGCCGTGCTCGCGCAGCACGCGCTCCACGGCGTCCGCCTCTTCCTGCGCGACCGTGAACGACTTCAACCCCGGCGAGATGTTGACGAGGTCGACGCTGATGCCGGCGTCCGCCACGGGGCGGAACACGCGGACTTCCTCCCCCGCCCCGGCGGCGACGCGAATCAGCGCGACGGGCGCCCGCTGCGTGACGCCCGTGGCCACGTCCGCGTAGCGGCTCCACTCCCGCTCCGGCGACGGCGCGCGCGCGATGAGCGTGCCGGGCGCCGGCGAGCGCGCGTCCCGCACCCGCAGAGGCACGCCGGCGCGCATGGCGAGCTCGACGGCGCGCGGGTGCACCACCTTGGCCCCCTGGTGGGCCATCTGGAAGACCTCCTCATACGTGACTGTCTCCAACGTCCGCGCGTCGGGGACGATGCGCGGATCGGCCGTCTTGATGCCGTCGACGTCGGTGAAGATCTCCACGAGGTCGGCGGCGAGCGCGGCCCCCAGCGCGGCGGCCGTGGTGTCGCTGCCGCCCCGCCCGAGGGTGGTCACCTCCCCCGCCTCGCTCACCCCTTGGAATCCAGTGACGACCGGCACGACGCCCTCGTCCAGGTTGCGCAGGATGACACCCGGTTCCACGCGCAGCACGCGGGCGTCGCCGTGGCGGGCGTCGGTGATGACGCCGGCTTGCACGCCTGTCAAGGCGTTCGCCTTGATCCCCTCTCGGGCGAGGGCGGCGACTGCCACGACCGCGGCGATCGTCTCCCCGCAGGCCATGAGGAGGTCCAGGTTGCGGGCGTCCACCGGTCCCTCGCGCCGCGCGAGGGCGATGAGCGTGTCCGTCGCATACGGATCGCCAGAGCGTCCCATCGCGGACACGACGACCACCACTTGCCGCCCTTCGGCGAGGCGCTCGCGCACGCGCTCGACCATGGCGCGGCGCCCGTCCGCCGTGGCGACGCTGGTGCCGCCGAACTTCTGCACGACCAGACGGCGGGGTTCCACTACATCAGCCCCCGCTCCGCGAGCGTTTCGGCGATCTGCACCGCGTTCGTCGCCGCGCCCTTGCGCAGGTTGTCGGCGACGATCCAGAGCGCCAGGCCGTTCTCCCTCGTGGGATCGGGACGCAGCCGGCCGACGAGGACCTCGTCGCGCTCGGCCGCCTCGCGCGGGGTCGGGTAGACGCCGGCGAAGGGATCGTCCCGCAGGGCGACGCCGGGCGCCGCCGACAGCAACTCCCGCGCCCGCGCGACGTCGAGCGGGCGATCGAACTGCGCCCACACCGCCTCGGAATGGCCGACGAAGACGGGAACGCGCACGGCCGTGGCCGTGACGGCCAGATCGGGCAGGCCGAGAATCTTTCGAGGCTCCTGGACAAGCTTCATCTCTTCGCGGGTGGATCCGTCCTCAAGGAAGCGGTCGCACTGCGCCAGCACGTTGAAGGCGATCGGCTTCGGGTAGACGTGCGGCGCCGGCTCCTCGCCGGCCAGGTAGCCCTCGGTCTGGCGGCGCAATTCCTCCATGGCCTCCGCGCCCGAGCCGGACACGGCCTGGTACGTGGCGACGGTGACCGAGCGCAGCCCCGCCTCGCGGTGGAGCGGCGCGAGCGCGACGACCAGCTGGATCGTGGAGCAGTTCGGGCTGGCGATGATCCCCTTGTG
>JADGHN010000163.1 GCA_019683875.1 Clostridia bacterium | reverse complement strand
TGAACGGCGCCGCGGTGAACGAGGAGGATTCGAGGCATGAGAACGTTCAGCATCCGCGCGTTGACAGCCCTCGTGGCCGTCGCCCTCGTGGTGGGCTACGCGAGTGCCGCCTTCGCGCACGTGGCGAACCAGAAGACGCAGTTTCCCGACATCGCCGGCGACCCCAACGCGGCCGACATCCTTCTGTTGGTGGCGCTGAACATCGTGCCTCAGACACCGGTCTTCGAGCCGGAGGCGACGTTCACCCGCCGTGACCTGGCGGCCTGGGCTGCGCTGGCGCATCGCCAGGCTCAGGGCGGCGAAGGTCCGGACCTCGCCCAGCTGGTCAACAAGGGTAAGGCCTATGTCCCGTCGCTGGACGGTCGAGCCACGGCTGCGGACATCGACCAGGCAATCTTCGACGGCAAGCTGGCGCTCGATCAGCCCGACGCCACCTTCACAAAGTCGGAGGCGGCACGCTTCGTCGCGGCTCACCTGACGTCCGACTTCGTCCGGAAGCTCGGCTACGCGCCCGGGCCGGCGGGCGTGGTCACCGGCGTCAGGGTCGGCCAGTCCCCGGACGGCGACCCGTCCTACGCGCTCGTCATCGACGGGCATGACTACGCCGTCGACGAGCACCCGCGCGTGGTGGGGCCGACGGACCTGACGCTGTGGAAGGGACAGACGGTGATCCGGTCGTACCTTGCCGTCTCTTCCGAGGGCGAGGCGATCAAGTTCGCGGAACTGGGGCAGCCGAGCGAGACGACGCCGTCCGAGGCGGGATCGACTTCGGAAACGGGCCCGGCGGGCTCGGAGAGCGCGCCGGCCGCCACCGCCCCGGCTTCCCCAGGCCCGTCCGCGCCCTGGGGCTGGATCGTGGGGCTGGCGGGGCTCCTCGTGGTGCTGGGCGCCGTCCTCTTCGCGCGGCGCCGCGCCTAGCCGGCAAACGCCCATCGCGCCCAACCGGCACGCACCCGTCACACGCGGCAGGGGCGCCCGATCCCGGGCGCCCCTCGCGTGCTCAGCTTTGCGGGATGCACTGCGGCGGGAAGATGTTTTCCGGCGGGCACTCCACCGGCGGCGACGGCAACGTCACGCATTCGGACGGGACGCAGAAGCCGAAGCTCGGCACGAGCAGCTTCACACGCGCGTTGCTCTCGATCAGCAGGCAGAGCGTGACGTTCACGTGCACGTTGTTGCCGGCGATGAACGCCTCGCACGCGGACGAAGCCACGCGGCAGTCGATGAACGTCCCCTCCGGCGCGCAGAGCGTCACCGTCTTCGTGAACACGAAGGTCGCGTCAAACTCGCACACCTCGTGGCCGTTGTCGTTGAAGACGGTGATGCGCAGCCTCACCGTCACGCGGAGCGTCACGTTGGCGAGCCCGCCGTCGATGGGCGTGCGGGAGATCTCCCGGCAGTCGACGTCGCGTACGAAGCAGTCCGCCGTCGCGGCGTTGTGACAGCCCGAAGGCAGCGGGAACGACAGGTTGCTGCGCGTGTCCGTCTGGAAGCAGAAGTCGTAGACCTTGATCGTTTCGATGCAGACGATCTCGGTCGGCTTCGGACAGCCCTCTGGCGGGCACGGGCCCGGGATGATCTCTTCTGGGAAGTGGTGGCGCGTCATGGGTTTCCCTCCTTTCGCAAGGTCTAGGACAAGATACGCGGTCCGCGGGGACGGGGTGCATCCCGAGACTCCGGACCCGTGCGCGATCTTACGTCGTCGGCGTGCACTGCGGCGGGAAGAGGTTCTCCGGCGGGCACTCCACCGGCGGCGACGGCAACGTCACGCATTCGGACGGGACGCAGAAGCCGAAGCTCGGCACGAGCAGCTTGACCTGCGCCGTCGACTCGATCAGCAGGCAGATCGTGAGCGACAGGTGGACGTTGCGGCCCACCAGCACCACCGCCTCGTTGCCGGCCACCATGCGGCAGTCCACAGAGGTGCCCTCCGGCGCGCAGAGCGTCACCGTCTTGGTGAAGGTGATCGTGGTCTCGAACTGGCAGAGAATGGTTCCCTGCGCGTTGACCACCTGCACGATCGCCGGAATGATCACGATCAGCGACACATTCGCCAACCCGGAGGTGCCGTCGACCGGCTGAAACGCCGTCACCTGGCACGTGGCCTCGCCCGTCAGCACGTCCGCACTGATGCCGCCCGGAGGGCAGTTGTCGGGCAGCGGGATGATGAGGTTGTTCAGGCGGTCCGTCTGGAAACAGAAGTCATACACCTTGCGGGTCTCGATGCAGACGATCTCCGTGGCGGGCGGGCAACCTTGCGGCGGGCAGGGGCCGGGGACGACGGGGTCATGGGTCAGGGCAGAGCCCTGGGCCATCCAAGTTCCCCCCTTTCGGTTCCTGGTTGGCACACCTTATGCGCCGGTCTGGCGGGCGGTGCGGGACGCGGCGCGGTCGAGCGCGGAAAAAACGGCGAGCGCGAGGCCGACGAGGACGAGCATCACCGTGAACAGGACGGGACGCGAGGTGTGATCGTAGAGGACGCCGCCGAGCACCGGGCCGATCATGCGGCCGGCCGTGCCGGCGCTGCTGACGACGCCCTGATAGATGCCGCGGTGCCCCTCCGGCGCGAGATGGCCCGCGACGGCCGGCACGCCCGGCCACACGAACATCTCGCCGAGGGTCGTCAACGCCATCGCCAGCACGAAGCCGGCATAGGCGGTGTTGCTCATGAGAAGGACGCAGGTGAGCGCAAGCAGGCTGGTTCCGAGGTGGATCTGCCGCACGGGGTCGGGCAGGCGGGCCGCGACGGCGTTCACAAGGGGCTGCCCGATGAGGATCATCGCGCCGTTCAGCGTCCAGAGCAGGCTGTACCGCGGCATGCTGACGCCGAGCGCCTTGAGGTAGTTGGGCAGCGTGGAGCCCCACTGGATGTACATGACCCAGCAGAGCACGAATCCGGCCGCGAGGATCTGCAGCTGGCGATCGCGGCGCAGGACGCTCCATTGCTCGGCCGTCCCTGTCCGCGCCGAGGACGCGGCGGCTGT
>JADGHN010000162.1 GCA_019683875.1 Clostridia bacterium | reverse complement strand
GGTCTCGGTGGCGGGTCCGGCGGGGCCCTGTCGACGACGCAGTCGCCCGGGGCCATCCTCCTCTCGGCCCGTGGCACTTCCTGGGGTCAGATCCTGTCGCTACTGCAGGAGCGGTCGTCGCGGCGGCTCGAGTGGTCCCACATGCGCGCGATCGTCTTCAGCGCCGAGGTGGCGCGACGCGACAGCGTGTTGCCGCTCCTCGACTTCCTGTCCCGGTTCCGCCAGGTCCACCCGCACGTGCCCGTGCTGGTGGCGGCCGGTCGCGCGGAGGACGTGCTGGCCGCGACGCCTCCTCTGGAAGAAAGCGTCGGCGACTTCCTGCGCAAGCTGACGGGCCAACGGCCCTTCATGCGCGTGCCGCTGTATGTCTTCTTCCGCGACGCCTACGAGCCCGGCATCGATCCGGTGGCTCCGCTCGTGAACGTCGTTTCCCCGTCGCCGGTTCCCTCGCGCACGATCCCCAGCGACGTCAGCCTGGTCGGCGCCGCGCTCTTCGACCGTCGTGGCCGCCTCGCGGCGACGCTTTCCGATCCGGTGGCGCGGGGCGTGCTGTGGCTGCGCAACATGATCACGCAGAGCACGGTGACCGTCCGCCTGCCGCAGGGCGAAATCGACCTCGAGTTGCTCAACACCACGACGCGCCTGAGCGCGGAGCGCACCCCGGACGGCCCGCGGATCCGCGTGGAGTTCTGGGCCGAGGACGACATCGTCGACAACCGAAGCCGCCTGGATCTCAAGGACCCCACCGTGTACGCGGAGATCAGCCGCGCCGCGGCCGAGGAGATCATCGCCCGCGTCGCCGAGACGATCCGCGAGGCCGAGCGAGCGCGCGTGGACCCCTTCGGTTTCGGTCGAGCCATTCATCGGAACGACCCTGCGGACTGGAGGGCTCTGCAGGCGGATTGGCCGGCGCGCATGCGCGACGTGCCGGTCGAGCTCTCGGCGAGGGTCGAGGTGCGCCGCACCGGGATCACCGCGAACGCCACGCTGAAGGAAGGGCGATGACGTGGTCTACCTGCTTCTGACGCTTGTGTTCGCGTTGCTGGCGATCGCCCAGGCCCCCGAGCTGGCGGGACCCGGAAATGCGGGCGAGCGCTGGACCTTCGGCGTGCTCCTGGCCCTCGCCTACGCGCTGTCCATCTTGAACCTGCTGAAGATCCTGCCCCCGATCATGCAATGGTTCGGACCGTGACCTGCCCGTTCAGCCGCGGAACAAGGGGTAACCCTCGGCCGCCTCGGTCACCGTCTCCTCGTTCTTCGGCCGGGGGCGCAGGCCTCGCATCACGGCGAGCACCCAGGTGAGCAGCGGCAGGCCACTGCCCGCGAAGACTAAGGTCATCGGGACCCACACGTTGCTGAGGAAGGTCAGGACCTCGCTCACGTTGCTCCATGCCCAGATGCTGAAGGCGCACAGGAAGGCCCCAAGGGCGGACGAAGTCGGACGGTAGGAGCGAAGCCCCAGGAGGGCAGTGAGCAACAGGTTGGCGGCCAGGTATCCCTGGGCGACCCGGGTGAAGTTCTCCAACGACCAGAACACGACGAAGACCGGGTCCGCGTTGGTGAGGAAATCGCTGACATTGATCGCCTGCACCACCGAATAGACAGGGATGACCAGCTGTTTCGTGAATTCGGGGCCGAACAGCGCGACGGGCAACGCGGTCAGGAGCGTCGTCGACAGGCCCGCGAAGGCCGTGCCGCCGGCGATCCACCGGCGCGCGCGGACCGGATCGCTGTTGTACGGCATCCAAAGGACAAGCGCCATGGTGGCCTCGCCCATCCACGCAAGGTGGTACATCGCCCCCTGAAAGACCGGCAGCCAGCCATACTCCAGGATGGGCGTGAGGTAGCTGAGATCGAGCTGCTGCGCGATGAGGACCGCGATCCCGAGCGTGGCGAGCGCCGACAGGGGAAAGATCATCGTCTCGAGGCGCGCGATGACTTCCAACCCGGCACGCACGGCGTACCAGGCGACGAGGAGGAAGCTCGCGTCGACCACCACGATCGGCGTGAAGCGCAGGGCCGCAAGAAGCTGGAACTCCACGAACTTGCGGATGATCACCGCGATGGTCAGGATCCACCAGGAAACAAAGATCCAGCCCAGCGCGTCGCCAAGCCAGCGACCGAACGTCAGGCGCAGGATCTCGATCAGGTTGCGTCCCGGAAACCGCAGGGCCAGCGTGCAGTAGAACCACGCGAAACCCGCTCCGCCGGCCGTCGCCAGCAACCCGGAGATCCACGCGTCCTGGCGAGCGCTCGCCACCACGAAGTCCGGCAGGAAGAGGATGGCGGTGCCGAACACCCGGTTGAACGCCAGAAGCCCGGCCTGCACAGGTCCGATCTTTTCGCGGATCAACGCGGATTCCCCGCCCTCGGGTAGCGTTACCCAAGAGCGGCGGCGGCCATCCGGGACGGCCTGCGCTCGACCGAACCTTGTCGCGTTGGAGCGGGCTCAATGCGGGCGTCACGTCGCCGTCTGCGGCCGATCGTGAAGGACCGGCGCGCGCGCCGCAACCAGGCGGCCGTCCTCGATCGACGCCACGGGCGACGCTTCCTCGAACCACGTCGCTGGCGCCGCGTGACCCCAGAACGTCTGGCGGCGCGGATCGTGGATGCTCCAGCGGATCGGCCGGAAATCCGGATCGGCCGTCAGGTAGTCCCCCGTGTAGAGCTCGATGCGGTGGCCATCGGGATCGCGCAGGTAGAGGAAAAACGCGTTGGAGATGCCGTGGCGCCCCGGCCCGCGCTCGATGGCCGCGTGCCACCCGGCGCCGGCGAGGACGTCGCACGCGCGCAGCACGCTCTGCGTGTCCAGCACCCAGAAGCCCACGTGGTGCAGCCGCGGCCCGGCCCCGTTCATGAGGGCGACGTCGTGGACGTTCTGCTTGCGGTGGACCCACGAGGCCCAGACGCGGGGCGGGTCGCTCTCGGTCTCCGTGTACTCGGCGCAGCGGAAGCCCAGCTGGCGCGTGTACCAGTCGTGCGCCGGCTGCACGTCCGG
>JADGHN010000161.1 GCA_019683875.1 Clostridia bacterium | reverse complement strand
TGCGCCTGGATGGTGACGTCGAGGGCGGTCGTCGGCTCGTCGGCGATGAGAAGCTGCGGGCGGCACGCCAGCGCCATCGCGATCATGATCCGCTGCCGCATGCCCCCGCTGAACTCGTGCGGGTACTGGCGCAAGCGCCGCTCCGGACTCGGGATGCCGACGAGCTCCAGCATCTCCAGGGCACGGCGCCGCGCCTCGGCGGCGCCCAGGCCGAGATGGACGCGCATGACCTCCATGATCTGCCGTCCGATCGTCAGGACCGGGTTGAGCGAGGTCATCGGATCCTGGAAGATCATGGCCATCTTGACGCCGCGCAGCCGGTTGAGCTCCTCCTCCCGCTTGCCGACGAGTTCCTGCCCTTGAAAGCGGATCGAACCGGACACGATCCGAGCCGTGGACGGCAGGAGACCCATCACGGCCTGCATGGAGACGCTTTTCCCGCAGCCGGACTCGCCGACGAGGGCCAACGTCTCCCCCGGCCGCACGCGCAGGGACACGCCCCGCACCGCCTGCACCGTGCCGGCGTAGGTCCGGAAGTGCACGTGAAGGTCGTCCACTTCCAGCACAGGTTGCATCTCGTCGCCCCCTCTCAGCGGTTCCGCATTCGCGGGTCCAGGGCGTCGCGAAGGCCGTCGCCCAGGAAGCCGAACGCAAGCATGGTGATGGAGATGAAGATCGCGGGGAAGATCACTTCCCAGGGTGCCGCGCGGATGGCCCGGTAACCGTCCGCGACGAGCACGCCCCACGATGCGATCGGCGCCCGCACGCCGAGCCCGAGGTAGGACAGGAAGGCCTCCGAGAAGATCGCTTCCGGCACCAGCAGCGTCAACGTGACGATGATCGGGCCCACGGCGTTCGGGATGAGGTGGCGCAGCATCAGGCGCCTCGGCGGGACCCCGAGCGTGCGCGCGGCCATGACGAATTCCCGCTCCTTGAGGCTCAGGATCTCCGCGCGCACGATGCGCGCCATCCCCGTCCAATACACGGCGCCGAGCGCCAGGAACACGTTCTGCAACCCCGGACCGAGGACGACCATCAGCAGGATCACGTAGAGCAGGAACGGCAGGCCGTAGATGACGTCGACGATGCGCATCATGATGTTGTCGACGCGGCCCCCGTAGAACCCGGCGACGGCCCCGTAAATGACCCCGATCCCCAGGGCGACGAGGCTGGCGAGGATGCCCACGGCCAAGCTGATGCGCGCGCCGAAGAGGACGCGAGTGAAGAGGTCGCGGCCGAGCATGTCGGTGCCGAACCAGTGCGCGGCGCTCGGAGGCTGGTCGTGCAGGTCGAGCTGCTGGTAGTCATACGTGTACGGCGAAAGCATCGGGCCAAAGATGGCCGCGACAGCCAGGACGGCGATCGTCACAAGGCCGGCCATCGCCATGCGGTTGCGCCGCAACCGGCGCCATGCGTCCCGCCAGAAGGTGCTCACCGGCTGCTCGATGGTCTCCCACGCCAGCTCACGCGGTGGGGCGGGCGCGAGATCCTTCGCGGAGAGATGACGAATGAGCTCGGCCATCAGTCGCTTGCTCCCTTCGCGACGCGGATCCGCGGATCAACCCACGCGTAGATGAGGTCCACCGCCAGGTTGGCGAGGATGAGGAGCACGCTGTAGAAGACGGTCGTGCCCATGATCGCCGTGTAGTCACGGTCGGTGATGCTCAGTACGAATTCGCGCCCCATGCCGGGAATCGCGAAAATCTGCTCGATGACGAAGGATCCGGTCAAGACCCCTGCGGTCAGCGGCCCCAGGTACGTGATGACCGGCAGAATTGCGTTCTTCAGCGCGTGGACGTACGTGATCGTCCGCCGGGGAAGCCCCTTCGCCCGCGCGGTCGTGATGAAGTCCTGTCGCAGGACCTCCACCATGGACGTGCGCACGTACCGGGCGATGACGGCCATGGGACCGAGGGCCAGCGAGATCACGGGCATGACGGCCTGCGCCGGCGTCCCCCACAGGCCCGCCGGCAGCACCTTGAGGTGGTAGGCCAGCAGGTAGACGAGGACGGTCGCGACGACGAAGCTCGGCACGGCCAGGCCGACGCTCGCGAAGGTCATCACGACGTGGTCGATCCAACGCCCCTGCCGCAGTGCCGCGACCACCCCGGCCAGCACGCCCCCCGTGAGCGCGACGGCGATGGCCATGCCGCCCAGCGTGGCGGATACGCGAAATCCCTGGGCGATGATCTGGTTCACGCTCTGACCGATGTGCTTGAACGAGGGACCGAAATCAAAATGGGCCAGGTTCCACAGGTAGTAGAGATACTGCTTCCAAAGCGGCCAGTCCAGGTGGTAGCGCTTGTTGAGGTTGTCCAGGATGGCCTGGGGAAGCGCCTTTTCCGTGTCGAACGGGCCGCCAGGCACGGCGTGCATCAGGACGAACGTCAGCGTGACGATCACCCACAGCGTCAGCAGCGACGACACAAGCCGACCGGTGATGAAGCGGACCACACCATGCCCTCCTTCCCTTCCCCCGGGGTTTCGCTCGCCAATTTCCGGCAGCATGCCGCCCGCGCACGACGGAGGGTACGCGCCGACTGGCGCGTACCCTCCCGGCGGGCTCCTGCGAGCGCTCGACGGATCCCCGTCACTCGCCCTCGAAGTAGGCCCACTTGTAGTCGACGGTGCCCAGCGCCGTGCGGAAGACACCCTTCAGCTTCGGATTCTCCTCGTACACGGAGACGCCGAAGTAGATCGGGCCGATGACGAAGTTCTTCATCAAGATGTCTTCGGCCTTGTGCATGTTCTCGAAGCGCACCTTCTGATCGTCCGTCGCCTTGGCCTCCGCCACGAGGCGATCGTACTCCGGATCGCCCCAGCCGGTGCGGTTGTTGCCGCTGCCCGTGACGAACATGTCGATGAACGTCATCGGGTCGAGGTAGTCACCGACCCAGTTGCCGCGCGAGATCTGGTAGTTCAGCGCCTTCTGGTCCTGGAGGAAGACCTTCCATTCCTCGCTGGCCAGCTCCACGTCGATGCCGAGGTTCTGTTTCCACATTTGCTGGTAGGCCTCAGCCAGGGCCTTGTTCGTGTCGCTCTCGTTATAAAGATAGGTC
>JADGHN010000160.1 GCA_019683875.1 Clostridia bacterium | reverse complement strand
GCGCAACGACAAGGAGGGCCCTCGCCCGTGCCCAAGAGAACCCTCGTCATCGGCGGCGCCGGCTTCATCGGCAGCCACGTCTGCGACGCGCTGCTGGCGGCCGGTCACGAGGTCGCCGTGCTCGACGACTTCTCCACCGGCCGGCGCGCCAACGTCCCCGGCCGCGTCACCGTCTACGAAGGGGACATCCGCGACGCCGCCTTCGTCCGCTCCGTGTTCGCCGAAGTCCGGCCGGAGTGGGTCTCCCACCAGGCCGCGCAAGTGTCCGTCAGCCGGTCCACGCGCGAGCCCCGCTACGACGCCGAGGTGAACCTGATCGGCCTCCTGAACGTCCTTGAGGCGAGCGTGGAAATCGGAACGGAGCGCTTTGTCTTCGCCTCCTCCGGCGGCGTCCTCTATGGCGACGTCGACGAGCCGGCGCCCGAGACGCACCCGGCGGACCCGATTTCGCCCTACGGCATCAGCAAGATGGCGGGCGAGGCGTATGTCCGCTTTTTCCACCGCCAGCACGGCCTGCACGCGGTATCCTTGCGATACGCAAACGTGTACGGGCCGCGCCAGGACCCGCACGGCGAGGCGGGCGTCGTGGCCATCTTCACGGAGCGGCTGCTGCGCGGAGAGCCCTGCGTCATCAACGGCGACGGGCGCTACGTGCGGGACTACGTGTACGTGGAGGACGTCGCGCGGGCGAACGTGCTGGCGCTGGAGCGAGGCGCAGCCGGCGGGGCGTACAACATCGGCACGGGGACCGGCACGGACGTGAACGAGCTGTTCGCGCGGCTGCGCGAGCTCACCGACCCCGCGGCGGAGCCGCAATACGGCCCGCCCCGACCCGGCGACCTGCGCTCGAACCGGCTCGACGCCTCCAAGGCCCGCGCGGAGCTCGGCTGGACGGCGGACGTTGACCTGGACGAAGGGCTGCGCCGCACGGTCGCCTGGTTCCGGGCGCGGGCCCGGGCCTGACGGGGCCGCCGCCGGCCGGTCCCGCCTCGTGACGAAGGCCGGCGGGCACGGGCGCCGGAGGGAAGGGAGGGAACGCGCATGTCGCCGCGGACGCGGCAAGCCTTGATCGTGGCGACGGACTTCCTCCTCATCCTCGTCGCGTATTTGCTCGCGTACTACCTGCGCTTCCACGGCGCCATCCCGCACCGCAACTTCGTGCCCTTCCCGGTCCTCGGGCCGCTCCTCGCGCTGATCGGCGTGCTGCTGCTCACCACGTACGAGACGCACCGCGACCTCCACCGCGAGCCGTTCGACACCTACGCCTCCCTCGCGCTCGCGGTCACGATGGCCACGGCGCTCGGTCTCGCCCTGCCGTACCTGTTCGGCGCGCCGGCGTTCCCGCGCAGCGTCTTCCTCATCGCCGCGCCCATCGAGTTCGCGCTCATCGGCGCCGCGCGCTGGCCGTGGATCGCGGCCGCGCGGCGCGCGTTCCGGGAGCGGCGGTTCGTCGTCGTCGGCGCAACCGCCGGCGACGCCGCGGCGCTCGCGCGCCTCGTGCGCCGCTCGTTCGGCGCGGCGCACGTCACGGCGCTCGCCTCCGCCGAGGCGGTCGAGGCGTTCGCGACCCCGCTCACGCCGGCAGGCGGCCATCCCGCCACCGGACCGGACGCGGACGCCGTCTTCGTCGGGCCGCACGCCTCGCCTGAAGCGCGCGTCGCCGCACAATCGTGGGCGCTCGCCCACGGGCGGCAGTTCTACGCCGTGCCGTCCCTCTACGACATCCTCATGCTCCGCAGCCAGACGACCCGCGTGGGCGACCTGCCCGTCATCGGCGCCCGCCCGCCGGAGATCCCGCCGGACTACGCCTGGCTGAAGCGGCTCGTCGACATCGCCGGCGCGCTCGTGCTCGGCGTGGCGGCGGCGCCCGTGGTGGCGCTCGCGGCCGCCGCCATCATGCTCACGTCGCCCGGGCCGGCCCTGTACCGCCAGACGCGCGTGGGGCTGCACGGCCGGCCGTTCACGATCTACAAGCTCCGCACCATGCGCGTCGACGCCGAGGCCGAGACGGGGCCCACCCTCGCCACGGCCGACGACCCGCGCGTCACGCCCGTCGGCCGCTGGCTGCGGGCCCTGCGCCTCGACGAGCTTCCGCAGGTGTGGAACGTGCTGCGCGGCGACATGAGCCTCGTCGGGCCGCGCCCCGAGCGGCCGGAGTTCGTGCGGGCGTTCGAGGCGGAGTTGCCCCACTACCGCCTCCGGCACAACGTGCGGCCGGGGCTGACGGGCCTCGCGCAGGTCATGGCGGCCTACTCCACGGACGCGGAGGAGAAGCTGCGCTACGACCTCACGTACATCGTGCAGGCCTCGCCGCTCCTCGACTTGAAGATCCTCTTCCTCACCGTGCGGGCGGTGCTGCTGCCGGGCCGGGCCGGCGCCTTTCCCTCCTGGGCCCGGGAGGCGGCCGAGCCCGTGGTAAAATCCGTAAATAGGTGAAGCGATGTCCGGCGACAAACGCCGAAACGCCTACGGGAACCCCTGGCGGACCGGCCTGAGCCTCGGCGTCCTGGGCTTCGTCATCGCGGTGGGCGTGGGCCTACCGTCGGAGGAGCTCGTGGCGCGCATCCCCCCGGGGCTGGCGGTGCCGCTCGTGCTCTTCATCATCGTGGTGGCCGTGCTTCTCGACATGCTCGGCGTGGCCGTCACGGCGGCAGACCCGGTCCCCTTCCACGCCAAAGCCAGCAAGCGCGAGCCCGGCGCGCGGCAGGGGCTGTACCTCATCCAGCGCGCGGACCGCGTGGCGAGCATCGCCATGGACATCACGGGCGACGTCACGGCCGCCGTGGCCGGCGCGGCGACGGTCGCGATCATCGCCGAGCTGGCGAAAGGGCTGCACGTGCCGCACACCGTGCTGAACGCGCTCGGCATCGGGATCATCACGTTTCTCTTCATCGGGGGGAAGGCGTTCGTGAAGGGCTACTCCATCCGCAACGCCAACGCGATCGTGATGATCGCGGGGCTGGTGCTGCACGGGATCGAGCAGGTCACGCGCATCCAGTTCGCCAAGCCCTCGCGCCGCCGGAACGGCCGCAGCCGCGGGACCACGCGCGCGCGCGTCCGGCCGCG
>JADGHN010000159.1 GCA_019683875.1 Clostridia bacterium | reverse complement strand
GGCGGATGATCGAGGCGTAGGGGCTGGACGCGGCCATCTGTGCACGAGCCTATGCGGGTGCGACGCACCGGAGCGCGTAGTGCGCGGGATGCGGCCAGGGCACCGCGTCCGTGCGGAAGCCCGCACTTTGCAAGAGCCGTTGCGCCTCCGCCGAACCGACGCGGTCCTCAAGGGGTGGACCCATGTCCATGGGTGCGCGTTCCCAGTCCACCACGAGGAGCGTGCCACCGGGCCTGAGGACGCGTCGGACTTCGGCGAGAGACGCGCCGGCGTCGCGCAGTTCGTGCAGGACGTTGACCATCAAGACGCGGTCCACCGACGCATCCGGCAGGTCCACATGCGTTTCCTCCGCGACGATGGTGCGCACGTTCGTGAGGCCCGCGTCGCGGGCACGCTGGCGCAACAGCGACAGCGCCTCGTCAGAGATGTCCGCCGCCCACACCCGGCCGTCCGGGCCGACGGCCTCCGCCAGCGGGAGCGTCAGGTACCCGGGTCCGGCACCAAGATCCAGCACCGCCTCTCCTTGCCGGAGGCCCAGGGCCTCCACGACCTTGCCCGGTGGGATGAACTCCTTCCGCTCCTCCGCCAACAGCCTCTGCCACGATCCGCGCTGCCCGTACTTGTGCGGCACGACCGTTCACCTCTTCCGGGTGCGCTTTCTGTTGCGCTGTCGCTCCCGTTCATCGCTCCACGGTTCACCGCTCCACTGGATATCCGCGACGCGTCCACTCGTACATTCCGCCCCGCACGTTGATGGGCGCGCGGAAGCCGCGGAACTGCATCAGTTGCGCGGCGAGGCTGCTGCGGTTGCCGCTCGCGCAGATGAGGGCGTACGTGCGTTCCGGATCCAACTCGGAGAGGCGGGACTCCAGCTGGCCCAGGGGGATGTGCCGGGCGCCCTTGAGGTGGCCCTGCCTCCACTCGAACGGCTCGCGCACGTCGATGACCTCCGGCGCGTCCGGCGTTTGCAACCTCGCCGCCAGCTCGTCGACGTCCCACTCCTCAATATGCTCAAGCGCCAGCCCGGAAGCCTCCCACGACTGCGGCGAGCCCGTCGCGTACCCGGCGACCTGGAAGCCGAACTGCACGAGTTCCTGCGCGGCCGCGCGGGCGACGACATCCGAGTCCGCGACGACGGCGACGCGGTAATCGGCCGGATTCAACTGCGCCCGAACCAAGGCGCCGAACACGCGCGGGCGATACGGCGCGCTCACGGCGCCGCGCAGATGCGCGGCATTGTAATCTCCCGGCGCCCGCACGTCCAGCACCAGCGAACGGTCGTCGGCCAGCAGTTGACGGATCTGCTCCGGGGTCAACGTCGTCTCAGGCCCGCTCACGGGTTCGACTTCACCTCCAGGCCAAGGTTGCGGCGTGATCTCCTTGTGGGTGTCCGGTCGTCACCGGCATTCCGCATGGGGATGCTCCCGTCCTCGGCAGATACACCGTGGGGTATCATGCAGGACGAGGGGGAGCACGCCGTGAACAGCCGCGATCTCGATCCCGAACGCGTCAGGGCCATGATCCGTCGCCTGCGCCGCATCGAGGGGCAGGCCCGCGGCCTCCAAAAGATGCTGGAGGAAGGACGCCCCTGTGAGGACATCCTCGTGCAACTCGCCGCCATGCGCTCCGCGCTGAACAAGGTCGGCCTCGCGCTGGTGGCGGAGAACCTCGCCCGGTGCTTTGACATCCCGGACGAATCCCGGCGCGAAGAGGCGCTGGAGCGCGCGCGCAGGGCGTTCCTGCGGCTGATGTGATCCGAGCGGCGGGCTGAAGCCGGCTCAGACCGACTGGATCACGCGCTGAAGGCGTTCGCGGACCTCCGCGGCCACCGGCTCCAGCGCCGGGTTCTCCACAATGCTCAGCGCGCGGACCGGATCCAGCACGGCGACATGCACGCCTCCCGCCTTGTCCTCGTACACGATGGCGTTGCACGGCAGGAGCAACCCGAGCTCCGGTTCCGCCTCCAGCGCTCTGTGGGCAAACTGCGGGTTGCAGGCCCCGAGGATCAGGTACTTTTCCGTGTCCAACCCCAGCTTCTTCTTGAGAGTGGCCTGAACGTCGATCGTCGTCAGGACGCCGAAGCCCTCGTTCTGGAGCGCGTCCGTGACCTTCTGCACGGCGTCCTCGAAGCTCATCTCCACCTTCTTGCTGAATCCGTAATGGGACACCGCTCACCGCCCCTTTGAAATCACTGCGGAGCCTCAGAGCTCCGCCGTGGCAAGGATCTCGCTTCGCGATAGGATGCGCAGTTCCCGCCCGTCGACCTTGACGACGGTGCCGCTGTACTTGGCGAACACCACGGTGTCGCCGGGCTTGATGAGCTTCTGGATCTCCTCGTCCGTCCCGACTTCCGGGACCTTTCCCATCTGCGGCTGGTCCTTCGCCGCATCCGGGAGCACGATCCCCGACGGCGTCCGTGCCTCAGGTTCGATCGGCTCCACGAGAACGCGGTCGTCCACAGGCTTCAAGCGCACGGTCGCCACCTCCCAGGTTCGCGATTCCGCCATCGGCATGGCCCGCTCCATCTGAAGTCGACGATGTCAGCGCACGCCGAGCGCGCGCTGGAGCCGGGCCACATCGAACCCGACGATGATCTCGCCATTGACGTCGATGACCGGCACGCCGGTCTGGCCCGTCCGGCGCACCAGTTCCGCCGCCGCCCGCGGGTCCCTGGACACGTCGACCTCGCGGAACGGCACGTTGCGTTCCTGGAGGAAACGCTTTGCGCTCCGGCAATACGGGCACGTCGGCGTCGTGTACACCGTGACCGCCATCGCAGTCCCTCCCTCCCGCCGTTCGTGTCAACCCGATCAAATTATACCCTATGGGGTATTGAAGTTTACGCAGCCTCCCTGTCGGGCATCGGTCCCTGCGCGCGCCGCAATCCCGGTGATCCTGCGTCGTACAATGGTTCCAGATTTCGGGCGCAGGGAGGCACGCCGATGAGCGCGTCGTTGGGAGAGATCCTGCTGCAGGCCGTTTCTGCGGAGTTCCGCCGGTACAAGAAGCTCGCGGAAGACGCCATCGCGCAGCTGGCGCCGGATGAGTGGTCCTACGCGCCGGGCGAGGAATCGAACAGCATC
>JADGHN010000158.1 GCA_019683875.1 Clostridia bacterium | reverse complement strand
GGTGGCATGGGCCTCGACAAGCTCAGCGCCGCGCTCGTCACGGAGAAGCTGGCCGTCACGGGCAGCTTCGCCGTCAGCGTGGGCGCGCACACGGGGATCGGCAGCCTGCCCATCGTGTTCTTCGGCAACGAGGACCAGCGCCGCCGCTACCTGCCGGACCTGGCCTCGGGCAGGCGCCTTGCGGCGTACGCGCTCACGGAGCCGGGCTCGGGCTCGGACGCCCTGGGCGCCCAGACGACGGCGCGCCTCTCCGAGGACGGCCGGCACTACCTGCTCCGCGGGCAGAAGCAGTGGATCACCAACTCCGGCTTCGCGGACGTGTTCGTCGTCTACGCCAAGGTGGACGGCGACAAGTTCACGGCGTTCATCGTCGACCGCGACCTGCCCGGCGTGAGCGTGGGGCCGGAGGTGCACAAGATGGGCATCAAGGGCTCCTCGACGCGCATGGTCTACTTCGACGACGCGCCGGTGCCGGTGGAGAACGTGCTGGGCGAGATCGGCAAGGGGCACGTGATCGCCTTCAACATCCTGAACATCGGCCGGCTGAAGCTGGGCGCCGGCTGCGTCGGCTCCTGCAAGGAGCTGATCGGCATCGCGACGCGGTACGCGGCGGAGCGGCGCCAGTTCGGCAAGCCGATCCTCGACTTTCCCCTCATCCAGGAGAAGATCGCGCGCATGGCGGCGCGCACGTACGCGCTTGAGAGCATGTCCTACCGCACGTATGGGCTGATCGACGAGCGCCTGGCCGCGCTCGGCGACGTCGTCGACGGGCGGGACGCCGCCCGCGCGATCGAGGAGTTCGCCCTGGAGTGCTCCGCCATGAAGGTCTTCGGCTCGGAGGCGCTGGACCACGTCGTCGACGAGGCGGTGCAGATCCACGGCGGCTACGGCTACATGCAGGAGTTCGCCGTGGAGCGGGCCTACCGGGACGCGCGCATCAACCGGATCTTCGAAGGGACGAACGAGATCAACCGGCTCCTCGTCGTGCAGACCCTCATGCGCCGGGCGATGAAGGGGCTGCCGGTGCTGCAGGCCGCCGCCGACGCCCTCAAGCGCCTCGCGCCCGTGAGCCGCGCTGCGGCGGCGCAAGGCGTGTCGGCGGCGTGGTACCTGGACGGCGCGCACGCGTCCGACGAGCTCGCGCCGGTGCGCGCGTGGGTGGGCGCCGCGCGGGATCTGGCGCTCGCCGTGGCGGGCCAGGCCACGCAGGCGTACGGCATGGCGCTGGAGCAGGAGCAGGAGATCCTGCGCGCCATGGCGGACGTGGCCATCGAGCTGTACGCGGTGGAGAGCGCGCTCCTGCGGGCGGAGAAGGCGGCGCGCGCCGGCCGGGACGGCTCGGGCCTGCACCGGCGCCTGGCCCGGGCGTACGCGCTGGAGGCCTCGCGGCGCGTGGCGGAAGCGGCGGCGGACATCGTGACGGCGGCCGTCCAGCCGGAGTACCGGACCGGATGGCGCGCGCTGGCGGAGTCGCTCGCGCTCTTGCCGATGGACGGCTGGGTGGAGTTGCGCCGGTCCATCGCCGCGGACGTGCGTGCGGCGGGCGGATACCCGCTCAACGTCTGACGTCGCCGCCCGGCCGGGGATGGCGGCGGACGCGGCCCGTCACTTGTTGCGCGCGCGGTGGTCGTGGCTTTTCATGAACCAAAAGGCCCCGAGGATCAGGGCCGCGGTCAGGACGACGGCGACGACCAGCCCCACTCCGCCGTAAAGACCGGTGAAACGGGCCAGGATGGCAAGGGCGCCGGCCGCGTGCGTCATGCGGGTTCCTCCTCACACAGTGGAGTGTCCCGCCGCGGCCGGCGCCTATGCGCTCACGCTTCGAAACGGCTCGTCGCTCCGGCGGCCGGCCGGGTCGCCCGCGCGACCGCGCGGCGGTACACCTCGACGTACATCGGGATGACCCGTTCCGCCGTGAACCGCTCCATGACGCGGCGGCGGGCGTTTGCGACGATCGTCTCGCGGAACGCCGCGTCCGTGAGCAGGCGGAGGCCGCCTTCCGCCATGGCCTCGACGTCTTCCGGCGGGTAGAGCAGCCCCGAGACGCCGTGCTCGATGACCTCCGGCAAGCCGCCCACTGCGCTGGCCACCACCGGCACGCCCGCGGCCATCGCCTCCAGAGCGGAGAGCCCGAAGCCTTCATCCGCGGAAGGAAGCAGGAACAGGTCCGCGATGCGAAAGATGGGCGCCACGTTCGGGTGCGTGCCCATGAAGACCACGCGGTCCTCGACGTCCTCGACCACCGCCTGCCGGTACGCGGCGGGCGAGTCCGGCCCCTCGCCGACGAGTAACAGCCGCGCCGGCCGGCGCCGCGCGATGCGCGCGAAGATGCGCACCACGTCCTCCACCTTCTTGACCGGGCGGAAATTCGAAGCGTGGAGCACGACGGCCTCGTCCGGGCCGGCGTACTGCGCGCGCAGCGACCGGTCGGGCGGCCCGCCGTAGACGGCCGGATCGACGAAGTTCGGGATGACGTCGATCGGCCGCCCGAGCCCGAACTGCTCCCGCGCCTTTTCGGCCATGTACGCGGACACGGTCGTGACGGCGTGGGCGCGCTCCAGCGTGTGCGCCAGCACCGGGCGCAACGCCGGGTCGCGGCCGAGCATCGTCACGTCGGAACCGTGCAGCGTGGCCACGATGGCCGGCGCCCGGTCGCCGAGCACGCTCGCCGCCAGCCAGGCGGCCGACACGTGCGGGACGGCGTAGTGCACGTGCAGCACATCCAGCCGCACGCGGCGCACGATGTTGACGATGGTGCCGGCGAGCGCAGCCTCGTACGGCGCGGCGACCAGCACCGGGTGCTCCGGCGCCGTGACGGGATGGTAGGTCAGCCGGCCGCGGCACGGGTCCAACCGGAAGGGCACGTCGTGGCTGAAGATGTGCACGTCGTGGCCGCGCCGCGCCAGCTCGCAGGCGAGCTCCGTGGCCACGATGCCGCTGCCGCCCGGCGACGGGTAACAGACGATGCCGATCTTGAGCGGCGTGTCCGCCGACATGTCCACCGCCTCCTCGAACGTCACGCAGAGCGCCTCACAGCAGGTCCCTGAGCCCGGCGACGCGCCAGGGGCCGACGCGCACGAACCC
>JADGHN010000157.1 GCA_019683875.1 Clostridia bacterium | reverse complement strand
GCCCCTGAGGCGCAGGCGCTGGTCACGCGCGCGAAGGCGGTCGAGCCGCACCTGCCCCGCTACCTCCTGGCCGGCGGTTTTCCGGAAACGGCCCTCGCGGAGGACCTGACCTTGGCCCAGCGGCTGATGCGGGAGGACATCGTGGACCGCGTGCTCAAGCGGGACATGACGGCCCTCTACGGCATCCGCAACGTGCTCGACCTTGAGCGCCTCTTCGTGTACCTGTGCCTCCACACGGGGGAGATTCTCTCCATGGACACGGTGGCCAAGGAACTTGGCGTGTCGCGCACCAAGGTGGCGACGGACATCGTCTCCCTGGAGATGGCCCATCTCGTTCACCGCTCGAATCCCGTGGACACGCACGGCAAGCGCGCGCTCAAGCCGCGCCCGAAGGTGTACATGGCCGATCCGGCGCTGCGCAACGCCGTGCTGCTGAGGGGTGACGAAGTCCTCGCCGAAGCCGCCGAAATGGGCCTCATCTTGGAGACGGCCGTCTTCGTCCACACGAAGGGGCATTACCGCGCGGAGGGAGCGGAGGTCGGCTACTGGCGCGAGAGCGCGAGCGGCGCCGAGGTGGACGTCGTGGTGGTCCGTCCGGACGGCGTCCGCCTGGCGGCGGAGGTGAAGTACCGCCAACAGCCCGGCATGGTGCCCTCCTCGGGTCTGGCGCGCTTCCTCGCGCGTCAGCCGCGGGTGCCGGGCTTCGTCGTGACGAAGCGCGCTGAGGACTTCGGGCCGGTCGATCTGGGCCTCCCGGGCGTGACGCTGTTCCAGGTCCCCGCCTTTCTCTTCCTTTATCTCATCGGCTGGATGGCGGCCGAGCGCGCCGGCGCGGTGTAGCGCGCAGGGACTCCCGCGCTCCCGGCGAAGCCTACCCACATGAAGCGCATCCCCGTCTTCACCGTCGACGCCTTCTGCGACGAGCCCTTCGGCGGCAACCCCGCGGGTGTGGTGCCGCGCGCCGTGGGCCTTTCCGCTGCGGAGATGCAGCGCATCGCCGCGGAGCTTCGTCACTCGGAGACGGCGTTCGTCCTGCCGGCCCAGGAGCCGGACAGCGCGGACGTGCGCGTGCGCTTCTTCACACCGACCCAGGAAGTGGATCTCTGCGGCCACGCGACCATCGCCACCTTCCACCTCATGGCGGAGCGTGGCTGGTTGCCGTCCGTCGGGCCGCGGACGCGCGTGCGCGCGGAAACCGGCGCCGGCACCATCACCGTGGAGGTGCAGTGGGCCGGTCGGGATCTCGCGGACCGCGCCATCCGCCGCGTGATGATGGAGCAGCCGCGGCCGCGCTTCCTCTTTGAGCTGGACGAGGCGCAGCGCGCGGAGCTGGCCGGCGCCTTGGGGGTGGAGCCCGGGGTCCTGGGCTTCGTTCGGGCCAGGGACGGGCGGCGGCCGCTGCCGCTGGGCGTGGTGACGACCGGCCTGCCGGACCTCCTTGTGCCGGTGGAGAGCCTGGTCGCGCTGCGGGGCCTGCGGCCGGACGCGTCCGCTCTCGCGTCCCTGTGCCGCGCCTGGGGCGTCGCCACGGTGCACGCCTTCACCCTGGAGACGCGGGAGCGACGCAACGCCGCCGCCTGCCGCAGCTTCTCGCCGGCGCTCGGCATCCCGGAGGAGGCGGCGACGGGCACGGCGAGCGGCGCGCTGGGGGCGTACCTGGTGCGGCACGGCGTCGTGCCGGTGCCGGAGCCCGGAGCTCGCAACATCGTGGACCTGGTCCGCGGCGGGGAGGCGCCGGCGGCAGACGGCCAGGCGGTGTCCCTCCGCCTGGAGCAGGGGGACGACATGGGCCGGCCCAGCCGGATCGACGTGGAAGTGACCGTCTCGGACGGCGAGATCACGGGCGTCCGCGTGGGAGGGCGCGCCGTGACGGTATTGGAAGGCAACCTCTTGCTGGAGTGAAGGTGCCGGCTCCACCCAGGTTGACGGCCCGCTGGGGCTCCCATAATATGGAAGCCATGGGCCAGGGGGGTGAATCCGTGGAGCGCAGCCTCGAAGAGCGCATCGCCTGGATCGAGGCGAACATGGTGACGCGTGCGGAATTCGAAGCGCGGTTTGCGGAGCAGGACCGCCGGATCGAGGAGCGGTTTGCCGAGCAGGACCGCCGTATTGACGAGCGCTTCGCCGAGCAGAACCGGCGGATCGACGAGCGATTCGCCGAGCAGGATCGCCGCATTGAGGAGCGATTTGCCGAGCAGGATCGCCGCATTGAGGAGCGGTTCGCGGAGCAGGATCGCCGGATCGCGGAGCGGTTTGCCGAGCAGGACCGATGGATCAAGGAAGAGTTCGCCAAGCAGGACCGGCGGATCGAGGAACTCTTCGCCGAACAGATGCGGCAGATCAAGGTCCTGTTCGAGGATCAGTCCCACCAGTTCAAGGCCTGGATCGAGGGCGTGGACGTGCGCGCCCGCGTAGAGGACCACGAGCGACGCATCGCCGCGCTGGAACGGAAGGTGGATAGACGCTGAGCCGGCCACGCCGGGGGGCCCAGCGCCCTCCCGCCAATGGTTCCGCAACGTCCGCCCAGTTTCGAAGGAGGCTGCCCGTATGACCCGTAAACCGCTCCACGCGGTGCGCGTGGACGACCTGGACCGGGCCCTCGCCTTTTACCGTGAGGCGCTCGGGTTCAACGTGGCCTGGGAAGACCGGGATCAGGGCGTGGCGCAGGTCGACCCGCCCGCAGGGGCGCCGCTGCTCCTCGCCCGCCGCGAGGTGGCCGACGTCCGCCCCTGGATGCACGACGTGTTCGAAGAGCTCGCGCCGGGACGGCGCCTGTACCTGGAGTTCGCGGGGGACAACCTGGCTTCATACTGGCAGGCGTTGACCTCGCGCGGCCTGGACGTCCCGCCGCCGGAGACCACCGCGTACGGGGAAAAGACGCTGGTGGTCCGTGATCCGGACGGCCATGAGATCGCCTTCTGGCAGGCCCCGCAGTGGACGGACGAGGAACTGCTCGACATTTACGCCTCCGCCCCCCGCCGGCTCCGGGAAGCTCTGACCGGGCTGCGGGACGAGCACCTCGACCTGGCTCGGGCGCCCGGCAAGTGGACGATCCGCCAGACGGTGCACCACGTCGCGGATTCCGACGCCACCACGCTGGTCCGCCTCATGATGATGCTGGCCGAGCCCGGACG
>JADGHN010000156.1 GCA_019683875.1 Clostridia bacterium | reverse complement strand
GCGTCCTCCACCGCGGTCTTGCCCATCCACTCCGGCTGCTGGGCCACGGTCGCGACCATGTCGCCGGCCTTGATGGCCTTGAGGGCGTCGTCCGTGCCGTCGATGCCGACCACCTTGACCGGCTTGCCCGCGTTCTTGATGGCCTGGAGGGCGCCCAGCGCCATCTCGTCGTTCTCCGCGAAGACGCCGTTCAGGTCGGGGTTGGCCTGGAGGATGTTCTCCATCACGGAGAGGCCCTGGGACCGGTCGAAGTTGGCCGTCTGCTTGGCGACGACCTGGATGCCGGAGTTGGCCTGCACCGCCTGGTCGAAGCCTGTGCCGCGGTCGCGCGTGGCGGAGGCGCCCGGCACGCCCTCAAGCTCCGCGACCTTGCCGCTTCCGCCCAGCGCCTTGAAGAGCGCCTCCGCGGCCATCCTGCCGGCCTCGACGTTGTCCGAGGCGATCGTCGTGACCACCTTCGCGCCGTTGACGCCGCGGTCCACCGCGATCACCGGGATGTTGGCGTCGTTGGCCTTCTGCACGGCGGGCACGATCCCGTCAGAGTCGACCGGGTTGACGATGATGACGTCGACCTTTTGCGTGATGAAGTCCTCGATCTGCGACGTCTGCTTCGAAAGGTCGTTGCCCGCGTCCGCCACGATCAGCTTCACGTTCGCGGCGTCGGCCGCCTTCTGGGCGCCGTCGCGCAGCGTCACGAAGTAGGGGTTGTTCAGCGTCGACAGCGCAAGGCCGACCGTCACCTGCTTGCTTCCGCCGCTCTGCCCGCTCTCGCTGCTGCTGCCACCGGTCCCGGACCCGCCGCCGCACGCCACGAGGACCAGCGCGGCGGAAAGCAGCGCCGCGACGAGCCAAAGTCGCTTCTCCATCCTGCGTCAACCTCCCACGTTGAACTGTCCTTGCGAACGAGGCCTCCAGTTTCCGACCACCACGGCCAGCAGGATCACCGCGCCCTTGATCACCTCCTGATAGAACGGCGAGACGTTGAGGAGGTTCATGCCGTTGTTCAGCACGCCGAGGATCAGCGCCCCGAGCAGCGTGCGCAGCACGGACCCCTCGCCGCCGAACAGGCTGGCGCCGCCCAGCACGACGGCCGCGATCGCGTCCAGCTCGATGCCGACCCCGGCCTGCGGGTCCGCCGAAGCCAGCCGCGACGTCAGCACGATGCCGCCGACTGCCGCGAGAAACCCGGCGATCGCGTAGACGGCGTACTGCACCCTCTCCGTGTTGATGCCGGCATACCGGGCCGCCCGCGCGTTGCCGCCGACGGCGTAGACGTACCGCCCGAAGGCCGTGTGGCGGAGCGTCACGTGCGCGACGGCGTACGTGGCGAGCATGAGCACCACGGGGAACGGGACGGGGCCGAGCCAGCCGTTGCCGATGTAGAGGAAGCTCTCCGGCAGCCCGGAGATCGGGCGTCCGTGCGTGTAGATGAGCGTGGCGCCCCGGGCGATGCCCAGCATGGCGAGCGTGGCGATGAACGCCGGCACGCGGAAGCGGACGACGAAAAGCGCGTTCACGAGCCCCACCGCCACCCCGACGAGCAGCGCGGCCAGGCCGCCGAGCGCGAACCCGTGCGCGAGGCCCACCCCGGCCACGATCGCTCCCGCCAGCGCCATCGTGGAGCCGATGGAGATGTCGATGCCGGCAGCCAGCACGACGAACGTCTCGCCCGCCGCCAGGAGGCCGTTGATCGACACCTGCCGGGCGACGTTCATGAGGTTGGACCAGGTGAGGAACACCGGCGAGGCGACGGTGAGCGCCGCCGCCAGCGCGAGAAAGCCGATGACGAGACCGTAGTCGACCCAGTTGAGGCGCTTCACGCCCCCACCCCCTGGCTGCAGAGCGCCAGCACGCGCTCGTGCGTGGCCTCGTCACGGCCGAGCTGGGCGACGGGCCGGCCGCGCCGCAGCACGAGCAGGCGGTCGGACAGCGCGAGGAGCTCCGGGATGTCGGAGGAGATGAGGATCACCGCCGTGCCCTGCTCGGTCATCCGCTGGATCAGCCGGTAGATCTCCACCTTGGCCCCGACGTCGACGCCGCGCGTGGGTTCGTCCAAGATCAGCACCCTCGGCCGGATCTCCAGCCACTTGCCCAGCACGACCTTCTGCTGGTTGCCGCCGCTCAGGTTCTCCACCAGCGTCTCGATGGACGGCGCGCGGATGGCCAGCTCTTCGCTTCGCCTCCGCACGGCGGACGCTTCCTCTCCGCGCCGCACGAACCCGGCGACGAGGTACCGCTCGAGCGTCGGGTGGGTCATGTTGTCCCGGATGGCGAGCCGGAGCACCAATCCCGAATGCTTGCGGTCCTCGGGGAGGTAGCCGATCCCGGCGCGGATCGCGTCCCGCGGGCTCTTGAGGCGGAGCTGCCGCCACTCCGATGCGCCGGGCGACGCGCCCGCGTCCCGCACCCACGCGGTGCCGGTGTGCGGGCGCAGGCCGAACAGCGCCTCCGCCGTCTCCGTGCGCCCGGCCCCGACGAGACCGGCCAGCCCCAGGACCTCGCCCTGCCGCACCTCGAAGGACAGCCCGCCGGTGACGGGCGGAGCGCCGAACCCCTCCACGCGCAGGACGGGCTCGCCGATCTTCGCGCGGCGCTCCGGGTAGAACTCGCCGACGGACCTTCCGACCATCCGCCGGACAATCTCCTGCGGCGACGCGTCCTCCGTGCCCAGCGTGCCCACCGTCTCCCCGTCGCGCAACACGGTCACGCGGTCGGCCAGCTCCATCACCTCCTCGAGGCGGTGGGAGACGAAGATCACCCCCGCCCCCTGGGCCGCGAGCTGCCGGACGACGCGAAACAGGTTGCCGATCTCCTGGAAGGTGAGGGCGGCGGTCGGTTCGTCCATGATGAACACCCGGGCTTCGCCGTGCAGCGCCTTGGCGATCTCGACGAGCTGCTGCTGCGCCACCCCCAGCTGGCCGGCCGGCGCGTCCAGCGGCAGCTCGACGCCCAGGCGCTCCAGCGTGGCCCGCGCCAGAGCGCGCACCCGCGCGCCGTCCACCCAGAGCCCCCGGCGGGGAAGGTCGGCCAGCACGATGTTTTCGGCCACGCTGAGGCCGGGGATGAGGCTGAACTCCTGGTAGATCACCCGGATGCCCGCGGCGTGAGCCTGCCGCGGGTGGCTGAACTGCACCGGCTGGCCGTCGAAGCGGATCTCGCCCG
>JADGHN010000155.1 GCA_019683875.1 Clostridia bacterium | reverse complement strand
GCGCGGCCGATGTCGCGCGCAAGGGAGAGCGTGCCGCGGATGGCCGTCCGCTTCAGTTCCGCGCCCGTGATCCACGGCAACGCCAGCGCCGCGCTCGCGCCCATGGCGGCCGTCACGGCGCGGCCGAGCCGCTCGGCCGTCTTCGGGTCCAGCACCCGGTCGAACACGACCGTGTTGCCGTGCGCGTCGTGCAGCGCGAACGGGAACGGCTTGACGCCGCCGATCATGAACGTGTCCATCTGCAGTTCGGGGAAGGCGCGGCCCATGGGGTCGCAGTCGATGACCGGCAGCCCGGACTGGGCCGCCGCCACGAGCGGCGCGATGCTGTTGCCGCCGCCGATCTCGCCGATCACGAGGTAGTCGACGCGGCGGCCGGTGTGGCGCTCGAGGGCGCGCACCGCCTCGATCATCTCGTCGCCGCGCGGCAGCTTCTCGATGCCCACCGTGGGCGCGCCCATGCCGGAGATGCCGCAGCCCTGGGAGTCGTCGGGCACCGCTTCCAGCGGCCAGACGACGACCTCGTGGCCGCGCTCCAGCTCCATCTTCAGCCGCAACAGGGCCAGGTAGGGGTTGCCGCCGCCCCCGGCGCCCAGTACACCGGCGCCCAGCGCGATGTCCTCGGCGTCCTGCGCCGTGACGCGCCACGCCCCGGGGACGGAAAGCAGGCGCTCCAGGTGCTTGGGATCCGTGGGCGGCAGGCGGTCGCCCTGGAACACGGGGTATTCGCCCTTGTAGACCGTCATCGGTCGCGCGCCTCCTTCTTCGCCGCGGCCGCTCCCGGCCCGCCGGCCGCGCGGCCCGAGAGGCCCTCGCGGCCCGCAGCCGCGGCCCGCTCGTCCAGGTCGCCGACCGCCTTCACCCGCACGCGGGCGGCGTCGCCCGGCAGGTACGCGAGCGGCACCTCCTCGAGGTCCACGACCTGCACCGTGCGCGGGTCCGCGCCAGCCTCGACGGCGCGGGCGACGGCCTCCTCCTGCAACGCCTCCAGCACCTGCTTGCGCCGGCCGCCCTCGTAGCTGACGATGCGGTCGACCTCGCCGCCGACCTGCGCGATGGCCGCGCCGATGGCGTTGGCCACGGCGAAGTGCTCGGGCTTGAGCGTGCGCGACGTGCCCGCCAGCGGCCGGCGGACGAGGATGCTGCCGCCGCCCACCACGATGGCGGGCACCGGGTCGGCCGACGTCTTCATGCGGTCGATGGCCTCCTCCAGCATGACGTGCATCCGCTCGACGGCCGCCTCCACCTTCGAGCGCTCGACGGGCGGGAGGCGGGAGGGGTCGCCGACGTCCGCGTAGCCGGCCGCCACGGCGAGGTCCGTCGCCGTCCACACGTCGCCGCCGAAGACGCGCGCCTTGCGCGTCAGCTCGTAGCCAACGGACTTCGGCCCCACGGCGAACGGCTCCCACTGCACGATGCTGCCGCCCCCAAGGCCCAGCGAGTACACGTCGGGCATGCGGAAGTTCGTACGGACGCCGCCCACCTCCACCGTGGCCGCCGCCGGCCGCGGGAAGCCGCGCACCAGGACGCCGACGTCCGAGGTGGTGCCGCCGATGTCGACGACGACGGCGTCGGTCTCGCCGGTGAGGAAGGCGGCGCCGCGCATGGAGTTCGTCGGGCCGGAGGAGAACGTCACGACGGGCGTCTCCGCGGCCACCTCGGCGCGCACCAGCGTGCCGTCGTTCTGGGTGATGTAGAAGGGCGCGTCGAGGCCGAGGTCCGCGAGCGCCCGCTTGAAGGCGGCGACGATCTCCCGCGCCAGCCGGACGAGCGAGGCGTTGAGGATCGCCGCGTTCTCGCGCTCAAGCAGGCCCATGCGGCCGATCTCCGTGGAGCGCGTGATCACGGCGCCCGGCAGTTCGTCGCGCAGGATGGCCGCCGCCTGCTCCTCCATCTCCGCGTTGAGCGGCGAGAAGACGGCGGAGACGGCCACCGCCTCGACGCCGCGCTCCCGCAGCTCGCGCCCGATGCGGCGAAGGTGCGCCTCGTCGAGCTCGGCGATCGGACGCCCGTCGAACTCGAGTCCGCCGGTCGTCAGGTAGACGCCCGCGTCCACGATCTCGCGCAGGTCGCGCGGCCAGTCGCACATGGGCGGCAGCGAGGCGCCCGCCGGCAGGCAGAGGCGCACGGCCGCGGTGGGCGTGAGCCGGCGCCGCTCCACGACCGCGTTCGCGAAGTGCGTCGTGCCGAGCATGACGGCGGTGACGGCGCTCCGGTCGAGGCCGTCGAGCAGTTCCGCCAGCGCCTTGCGGATGCCGTCGCCGACGTCCTTCGTGGTCGGGGTCTTGACGGCCTTGAGCACGCGGCCGCCTTCGATGGCGACGGCGTCCGTGTTCGTCCCCCCGACGTCGATGCCGATCCTCATCGCGGTGCATCACCCAATCCAAGAAATCCACACGTGGCCCTTCACGGCCGGTAGTGCCGCTCCGCCTCCGCGCGGTCCCAGCCGTAGTCCTCCACGGCCTCCTCGACCGTGATGTAGCCGTTCTCCAGGTCCGCGGCGACGCGCTCCCGCTCGCGCTCCCGCGGGTCGCCGTAGCCGCCGCCGGTGCCGGTGCGGAAGCGGACGACGTCGCCCGCCTGAAGCACATGGCGCGCGATCTTGCCCACGCGCAGCGGCGGCCGACCGTCGGCGTACTCGATCTCGATCATGTTCGGCGAGCCGTCGCGCCCGCGGGCCACGCCCCACGGCGCCACCTTGTACCGGCCGAAGGACGCGCTCAGGAGCACCGGCCCCGCCTTCATGCGCAACTGCTTCAGGATCCCGCGGCCGCCACGCCGTCTGCCGGCGCCGCCGCGGACGATGTCCAGCGTGTACGCCTGCACCTCGAAGCCGTAGCGGGCCTCGAGGATCTCGGCGGGGATGGAGTAGGTCTCGCCGTCGCCGACCGGGACCATGCCGTTCTCCCCGTCCTTGTCGCGCCCCGCGCCCCAGCCGCCCGCCTGCGGCTCGACGAGGATGACCGGCTCCCCGGTGTGCGGGTGACGGCCGGCGAGGATCGTGCCGCAGACGCTCAGGTGGTGGCCGGCGGGCACGCGCTCCGGGATGGCCGCCGCGAGCGCCTTCAGCACGAGGTCCGTGGCGTGGTCGGACGCCTCCCAGTACGTGGAGACGGGCGACGGCCGCTCGGCGGTGAAGACGGTGCCGGGCGGGCAGACGATCTCCAGCGGCGCGAACACGCCCTCGTTCGCGGGCAGGTCCGGCGGCAGGAGGGCC
>JADGHN010000154.1 GCA_019683875.1 Clostridia bacterium | reverse complement strand
ACAGGTGCAGGGCTCCGTGCACGTGCAGTTCTGCCCGCAGTGCTCCCGCTCGCAATGGTCGCAGCAGCAGTGGTCGACGCTCATCGATGACGGGCTCAAATTGGATGCCCCCTTGCCGCTCGATCAGGAACAGTGTGCCCAGCCCGGTCCGGGTTCCATTCCGGGTGGTGATTATCCCTTGAGGTCAACGACACCCGCCGGTGCCTCAGCAACGCCACCACTGAAGGGGAATTTGGCTCGGCCGCGGGGGAAACCTCCAGCTTAGATTCCCATCATCATTGTGCTCGTCGCGGTTGCCCTGTACGTCTTAACAAAGTAGCCTCCCCGTTCGGAGAGGCTACCAACCCGAAACCGGCCCTGCGCCCCCGCTCCACGGGGAACGCCGCCGAATCGAGGCTCGCGTGACGGCGCGAGCCTCGTGCTGCCTAAACTATACGAATGCTTGCGCTGGCATGCAATCTCTTTGTGCGGGCATCAGGTCACCGCTGAGGAACAGCGCCAGCCCTCGCCGCCCTACACCCTGCGGTACCTCCGCAGCGCCACCACGTTCAGGGCCAGGAACGCCACGCAATACCCCGCGAGGATCCACAGCTCGGCCTGCACCTGGTCGAGGCTGCGTCCCTCCACCATCACGCCGTGCAGGGCGCGGGCCGCGTGGGTCAGCGGGAAGGCCTCGCCCAGCTGCCGCAGCCACTCCGGAAGGCCGCGAAGCTCGAACAGGCCGCTCAGAAACACCTGCGGCAGGATCACGAGCGGGATGAACTGCATCATCTGGAACTCGTTGCGCGCGAAGGCGGACAGCAGCGTGCCCAGCGCCAGCGCCACCGTCGCCGCCAGGAGGCTCACCGGGAACGCCGACCAGAACCCGCCCACGGTGCGGATCTTCATGACGTCGAGGACGAACCACTGGATGACCAGCGTCTGCGCCAGCGCGAAAAGGCCGAACCCCAGGAAGTACCCGAGCACGATCTCGTGCCGCCGCAGCGGGGTGGCGAGCACGCGCTCCAGCGTGCCGGCCGTCCGCTCCCGGAGGAACTGCACCCCGGCGATGAGGAAGACGAAGAAGAACACGAAGAACGCCACGAGGACGGGCGCGTCGTAGTCCAGCGCCGTGAAGTCCGGCCCGCCGTGCAGGTACGTGATCCGCACCGGGACCGGCGACGGCGCCGTCGCCTGCATCGCCTTCTGCACGGTCTGCAGCGCCGCGCGGCTGATCAGCGGATCCGAGCCTTCCAGCCGGATCTCCACGCCCCCGGGGCTGAAAGCCACGAACGCGTCGGCCGCCTTGTACGCCAGGTCCGCCCGCGCCCGCTCCAGCGACACCGCCCGCACCGTCGCGCCGGCCTTCTTGAGCTGCTCCACCACCGGCGCGGGCGCGGTCACGGTGTCGAGGACGGGCTTCGCCTCCGCACCCGTGAACACGAGGTCCAGCAGCAAGAGAATCAGCAGCGGCGCCACGAACATCAGCGCCACCGTGCGATGGTCGCGCCCCACCTGCTTGACGAGCCGCTTCGCCAGGGCCAGCGTCCTCATCGCGCCGCGCCCCCCAGGCGCAGGAAGACCTCTTCGATGCTGGCCGCGCCCGCCTGCGCGCGCAGCTCCGCCGGCGTCCCGACGGCGATCAGCCGGCCTGCCCGGATCAGCGCCAGCCGGTCGCAGCGCTCGGCTTCGTCCATCACGTGCGTGGTGACGAGGATCGACACGCCCGCGGCCTTCAGCCGCGCAAACTCGTCCCAGAAGGCGCGCCGCAGGACCGGGTCGACGCCCACCGTCGGCTCGTCGAGCAGCAGCACGCGAGGCTCGTGCAGGAGCGCGATGGCCAGCGACAGGCGGCGCCGCATGCCGCCGGAGTACGTGGCGACGGGCCGCTTCGCCGCGTCCGCCAGCTGCACCAGCCGGAGCACGGCGTCGATCCGCTCCCGCCGGCGCGCCCGCGGCAAGCCGTAGAGCTCGGCGAAGAACTCAAGGTGGTCCAGGGCGTTCAGCTCCGGGTAGAGCGCGTCCGACTGCGCCATGTAGCCGATGCGTTCCGTCGCCTCCAGCGACGGCATCCTGTGGCCGAGCACGCGCACCTCGCCCGCCGCCGGCGCGACCATGCCGATGATCGCCCGCACGACCGTCGTCTTCCCCGACCCGGACGGCCCCAGCAACCCCAGCGTCTCGCCCTCGTGCATCTCGAAGGAGACATCCTCAAGGATGCGCGCCGAGCCGATCCGAACTCCTACGCGATCGACTTCCACGGCGGGGGGCATCGGTCTGGCTCCTTTACACTCTCAGAAGTGATAACACTCTTTGAAGCAGCACCGCTCATTTGTCCATGCGTCACGCGGCTTCCTGCCGGGCCGGACCCGTGCGGCTGTGGTCTTATCCATCACCGGCAGGATTTGGCGGCACGGGGCCGAGAATTTTGCCCGTAGGATCCATTCACGCTCGGGAAGTGTCCGCGTGGCGCGACGACCCTCCAAATCAGCGACGTTGCCCTGGGACGCCGCACAAAGGGACCCGCTCGGCCTGGCGGCGTTCGTGGATGTCGAGACGACCGGTCTCGATTCCAATCGCGACGAGGTCGTGGAACTGGCACTGGTCCTCTTCGCCTTCGATCGAGAGACCGGCACCATCGCCGGGATCGTCGATGAGTATATCGGTTTGAGGGAGCCGGCGAGGCCCATACCGCCCGACGCCACCGCCATCCATCACATCACCCACCGAATGGTCAAGGGCCGTCGCCTGGACGACCGTCGCGTCCGGGATCTCCTTGACAAAGCCGAATTTCTGATCGCTCACAACGCGCAGTTTGACTATTCCTTCGTAGTTCGGCTCTACCCGGAAGCGGCGCAGAAAGTCTGGCTATGCTCCATGCGCGGAATCGCCTGGTCGAACCACGGGTACCGCTCGCGATCACTCCAAAACCTGCTCGCCGCACACGGCATCAAGGTAGACCGGGCACACCGAGCCGGCGCCGATTGCCACGCCGCGATCGCCCTCCTTGGCTGCCGAGGGCTCCACGGAGACACCTACCTCCTCGAACTCATGCGGGGTCTTCCCGCTCGTCCCGTGCGGGTGCCGTCCCGCGCTGCGGCTTTAGCAAGCAGGACTCCACAAGCAAAGCGTTCGAAGGCTGAACCAGGGCCGAAGAGAGTGAAGCCAGACCCGACGCGGGCAGCGGGGACAGCAGGTTGCGCCACGGTTCTGTGCATTACTGTGTTTGCGATTGCCTTGATGT
>JADGHN010000153.1 GCA_019683875.1 Clostridia bacterium | reverse complement strand
ATCCGAAACGGGCGCGGCGGGGCGCAGGCGCCCCGCGCGCGATGGGAGGCGGACTTCGCTGTCGGAGGTCCTGCTTTGCGCGGGCCTGCAAGTCTTCCCCTGCCGGGCGGTCATCTTTGACAAGGACGGCACCCTGTTCGACGCGTATCGCTTTCTCGCCGCGCTTCACCGCATGCGCGAGCAGGTCGTCGCGCAGGCCGCCGGCCACGACGTCCTCCCGCTCTACCGCCGGCTGTGCGGCGTGGCGTACCAGCCGGTGAGGAAGCCGCGCTGGATCGCCGCCTCTGGCGGCCTGTGGCTCGACAGTCGCGGCCCCCTCTATGAAGCCGCGTTCGACGAGGAAGCCGCGATCCTCGCCGCCGTGCTCGCCGCCGAAGGGCGGCCATGGAGCGAGGCGCGTTCGGCCGCCCGCCAGCTCCTGCTGGAAGCCGACCGCCGCCTCGCCATTCCCGACATCACCCACCCCCTTCCCGGCGTGGTCGCGGCCGTCTCCCGGCTGGCCGACGCCGGACTGCGCCTGGCGCTGGCGACGGGCGACACGGAATCGCGCGCGCGGGCGCAGCTCGCGTTCACGGGGCTCGACCGGCGCTTCGGCGCCGTCGTCACGCCGGAGCGCACCGGACGCGGCAAGCCGGCTCCGGAATTCGTCTGGGAAGCGTGCCGCGACTTGGGCGTGGCGCCCGAGGAGTGCGTCGTCGTCGGGGATTCGCCGGTCGACTGCGAGATGGGGCGCGCCGCCGGCGTGCGGGGGACGATCGGCGTCGGGCCGGAGGCGCGAGACGCGGCGCCGTGGACGGCGTGGCTCCCTTCCGTGGCGGAGCTTGAAGTGCAGAACGCATGAACCGGAGCCGCCGCGCGGCAGGCGCTCGGCCGGCCGGCGGCCCCGCGCCGGCGGCGCCGCCCGGCCACGCCGGCGTCACGGCCGCCCGAAGCGCGCGCGCCAGCGGGCGGGGAGCGCCTCGGCGAGCGCCAGGAACTCCCGCATCCCGAGAAGCCAGCCCGCCGCAAGATACGCCGCGCCGCCAGCCGCGCCCGCCGCGGCGAGGCGAAGCGCCTGGTGGAGCACGCCGTCCCCCGGCCACAGCGCGGCGGCGGCGACCCACGCGCCGGACAGCACCAGCGCCATCGCCGCGCCGGCCGCGACGGCGCGCACGGACGTCAGGACGAGCTCGCGCCCGCCGATATGCTGAAGCCGGCGGCGCAGCACCCAGAGCAGCCCCGCGGCCTGGAATGCGACGTTGAGCGACGTCCCCAGCGCCAGGCCGCCCTGCGCCAGGGGCCCCACCAGCGCGAGATCCGCCGCGACGTTGACGGCCACGCCGGCGACGCCGAGGATCATCGGCGTGCGCGTGTCCTGGAGCGAGAAGAAGGCGCGTTGCAGGAGCTGCGCGGCGCCGAGGGGCACGAGGCCCAGCGCGAAATAGCCCAGCGCGAACGCCGTCTGACGCGCGTCGCCGGCGGTGAAGGCCCCGTGCTGGAACAGGAGCTGCACGAGCGGTCGCCGCAGCACGATGAGCGCCACGGTCACGGGCGTGAGGAAGGCGATCATGAGGCGCAGCCCGCGCCTGAGGGCGGCCCGCAGGCCGTCGAAGTCGCGCGCGGCGGCCCGCTGCGCCAGCAGGGGAAACGCCACGGTGACGATCGCCGCGACGAACACGCCCGTCGGCAGGCCGTAGAGCCGGTTTGCGTACGACAGCGCGGCGATGCGCCCCGAAGGCAGGAGCGAGGCCAGCATGCGGTCGACGACGAACCCCAGCTGGCTCGCGCCGGTGGCCACGACCACAGGGGTCGTCAACGCCAGCGTCCGCGCGAGCGCCGGGTCGCGCCAGTTCCACGAGAAGCGATAGCGGAAACCGATCCGCCGCATCGCGGGCACGAGCAGCAGCCACTGAGCGGCCACGGCGGCGACGACGCCCCATCCCACGATGTCGATGCCGGCGCGCGTCCCAAGGCCGAGGATCGAGGCCACGAGGACCACGTTGTACGGGATGCCGATCATCGCCGGCAGCGTGAACTGCTCGTGCGCCTGCAGCGCGGCTGTGCTGACGGTCGCGAGCGCGAGAAAGAGCATGCTCGGCAGCATGATGCGGGTGAGGTGCACGGCCAGCTCCCGCGCGGGGCCGCCAAAGCCGGGAGCCACGACCGACACCACGGAGGGCGCGAAGACCCAGAGCGCCGCCGCGAGCATCGCCGTCACGGCCACGACGGCGGTGAAGATGGCGTCGGTGGAGCGCTTGGCCGCTTCCGGGCCGGCCTCGCGCCGGCGCTGCGTGTAGACGGGGACGAAGGTCGTGCCGAGGCCGGCCGCGACCGTCGCGAAGAGCACCTGCGGGATCGTCTGCGCGATGAAGAAGGCGTCCGTGGTGGCGCTCGCGCCGAAGACGGCCGCGAGCGCCGCGTCGCGCAGGTAGCCCAGCGGCTTGCTCAGGGCCGAGCCGATCGTGACCCACAGCGTGGCCCGGGCGCGGTTCGGCGCGGGCGGCGCCGCACCGATGGCGGTCGTCGGAGCCACGGCATCCGCCGGCGAAGCCCCGGACGGCGGCGAGGCGGTCGCGGTCACGCGCTCAGCCCGCCTGCGGGCGCAATGTCTGGAGCGCCTTGCGCACCAGGCCGCGCACCAGCTCCACCTTGTACGCGTTGCCGGGCAACGGCTGGGCGCCGGCCACGGCGGCGTCCGCCGCGGCCGCGACGGCCTCGTCGTCGAGCGTCCGGCCCAAGAGCGCCTGCTCCGCCGCCTCCGCGCGCCGCGGCTGGCCGGCGACGGCCCCCAGAACCACCCGCGCCGCCTGCACCCGCCCGTCCGTCGAGAAGGCGAGGCGAACCGCGACGGCCGCCAGCGCGAACGACCACGTCGCCCGCTCCATGGCCTTCAGGTACACGCTCTCCCCTTCCGCGGGCGGGAGGTGCACGGCCGTGATCAGCTCGCCCTCCTCCAGGCGGAAGTGCCGGGGATCCTCCGGATCCGGGTCCTTGAGGCGGCCGGCGAGCGGTTCCTCGCGCACATCGCCGTTCGCGCGCGCGATCTCCACCCGGGCGTCGAGCGCGAGAAGCGCCGTGACCGGGTCTGACGGGTTCACGGCGATGCACGTCTTCTGCGGGAAGATCGCGTGGTGGCGGTGGTCGCCCTGCGCCGCGAGGCACGTCTCCCCGCCGTGCAGCGCACATGGCAGGTCGTTGCGATAGTACTCGCAACGGTTCAACTGGAGGAGGTTTCCGCCGATGGTCGCCATGTTGCGCAGCTGCGGGCTGGCGGCGAGCTCCGCCGCCTGGGCGAGCGCGCGGTGGGA
>JADGHN010000152.1 GCA_019683875.1 Clostridia bacterium | reverse complement strand
AGGGACTCCCACCGCTCGCGCCAGCTCTTCCTCCGTCAAGCCGCTCTCCTGACGCGCCCAAGCTAGAACCTGACCAGTGATGGGAACCCCCTGCCTGGGCAACCGACCACGCCTCCCCCGTTCATTATCGTTTTCCAGGCGTGGTCGGGGGACTCCTGGCCGCCACAAGCGCAGCGTGGCGTTGGATCTCCGCGCCACCGGGCCCGGCGGCCAGCCGGTGGAGCTGCCAGCCTCCGCGGCCCGCTGGTCGCTGAGCGACGGGATGCTGGGCAGCGTCTCGCCGGACGGCGTCTTCACCGCGGCTTCCGGGCGGACCGGGCTGGTGCAGATCACCGCGACGGCCCGCGGCGCGACGGCTGGCCTCGACCTGAGCGTCGGGGAGGGGGCGCATGTGGTCGAGCCGATGGATCGGGCGGATGCGTGGCAGACGCGGCTGGTCGGCCTCGAGGCGAAGCTCGCCTCCTCGCCGGAGCAAGCGCTCCCCGGCGACGCGTCCAGACGCTCGACCCAGCCACCCTCGACTTCAGCGGCTGGAGGATGATCCGCGTCGCCTTCCCGGCGGGCTTCCAGTTCCCGGTGCGGCTGAAGTTCCTGGACTTCCTGGTCGCCCACCCGAGCCGGGCGATGCAGGGGACGCTCTTCGCGAGGGACCTCTCGGTGCTGAGGACTCTCCTGGCGCCTCCCGCGCCCCCTTCGCCGCCGGCGGCCACGGTGCAGTCGTTCCGCGACGTGACGCCCTCCTTCTGGGCCTACGGGGCGATCCGCGAGCTGGCGGCGCTGGGCGTCGTGGACGGGCTGCCCGACGGAAGCTTCCGGCCAGAGGCCCCGGTGACGCGGAGCTGGTCAAGATGCTGCTGGTGGCCCAAGGGGCCGGTCCGGCCGCCGGCCAGCCCCCTTCCGCGACGTCCCGGCAGGAAGCTGGTACGCACCCTGGCTCGAAGCCGCCTGGCAGAGGAAGCTCCTCCTCGGTGCGAACGAGCTCGCCCTGCCCGAGCGGCCGGTGGAGGCGCCTGCGGGGAGCCCGCCGCGCTTCCGCGACAGCGGCGCGATCGCCCCCTGGGCCTCGGCGGGCGTGGAGGAGGCCATCAGGCTCGGGCTGCTGCAAGGCTTCCCCGACGGGAGCTTCCTTCCCCGGGCGAACCTCACCCGGGCCGAAGCGGCCGTTCTGGTGCAGCGGCTGATGGCGGCGCGGAGCTGAGGGAGCGGATACGGAGACGGAAGCCTATTCCTGCGTAGCAGGCGTCACTTACGCGTCGCCGCTTCCTCCTGCTGCGTGGCCTGGCGCAGGAAGCGCTTGACGACGAACCGGACGAAGGTGGATCGGTCCATGCCGTAGCGTCGGGAGAGGCGGCCGATAGCGATCACGTCCTCCGGGTCGAACCGCACGGAGAGCACGGACCGCTTGGGCTCGTACCGGACGTCTTCCGGCTCGAGTTCCAGCTGGGCCGCACTGTGCTCGTCGAAGAAGCGCGCCATCTCATCGAGGGAGGCGAACTCCGGGATCCCTTTCTTCTCCACGCTCCTCACCCCCGGTGTCGCTGGTAGAGGCGGTGCTCCGCCTCGTCCATCTCCCGCGCAGTAGCGGGCATGAAATAGTCCTCCAGCGGCGGCTCGGAGAAGACGACCCCGGGGATCGTCAGCTGGCGCCCCGAGGCCGTGCGCCCGAGTACGACGTAGAAGGGTGACGTTCCCCTGCCCGGACGGCGGAGCCAGAGAGGCGGAGACTCGCGATTCTCAAGCACTTCGTGGACCTCCTCCGGGCTCACGCCGTGCCGGGCGAGGTGGGCCTCCCGGTCGGGCGGAATGTAGCAACCTGCGATCCTCCGGGCCATGCCGTCCCACCTGCTACGTATGCTCTTACACTACGACGATACCGCCATCCCGACCGCGCCGCAAGCTTGGCTTGGGCCGGATCGCCACACACCCCAGCTCCCCGGCTCGGCTGGCGTCCATCTGCGGCGGGGAGGGAGGCGGCTCTGATGACCTCCATTCGCCAGCAACCGGTCTTTCAACCGTTCCGTTCCTCCGGAAATCGACGCTCGCCCGCGGCAGCCTCCAGGATCTGCTCCAGCTGATTCAACAGCTCCAGGTGCCTCTCGGAAGAAAGAGCCGCCTCGCTGTAGTACAGCCGGTCGAGCCGGCGTGCAGCGCGGCGCAGCGTGAGCCTTGCGCCCACGCTGGACAGCCCCCGCGGACCCGCCGGCTCCCCCGCGAATTCCTTCCCCGCACTCACGATGTACCCGCCGACCATCGGGACCCACTCGTCGTCCGGGCCGGAGGCTCCTGCCAGGAGGCGCAGGACCTCCCGGGCCGCCGGGTGGATCAGCGCCTCCAGATCCGCACCCAGCTCCACGCTGAGGATCGAGAAGTCCTTCGTGCCGGCCACTTCGCCCAGCGGTCGCGCGCCGTCGCCGGAGAGGAAGTCGTCGACAACCTCGCGGAACCTCTGGAGCACGCGCTCAGCTTGGGCGGAGCTTCCTGCGACGTCGACCACGACCCGGGTCGGTTCGACGTGGAGAAACCGGACGGGGACGACCCTGCGGTCGCCGGCGCGAAGCATGCCGTTGTTGCCGACGAAGCCGGGAGGCATGGTCCGGTCGACGGGCCCGAAGGTGGCCGCCGGTGTGTCCAAGGTGATGGAGGTGAATTGAAACTCCGACGACACGGCTTGTACGACCGGCTGGCTTGTCAGGAGGGTCAGATGCAATTGGTCAGGCTTGAACTCCCAGGCTCGCCTTGCGGCAATCAGCGTCACACCCCTGACCACGTCAGTTCGTCCCCTCCAACAAGCGGGTTTCAGCGGCTCTCGGGGCCGGGCGAAGGTCCTGGCCAGGCTGAGCATTGAGGCTGGCGAGCAGCTCGGCCACCGGGTGCAGGTCGACGCTCTCCACGCCGCCCAGCTCCGCCGAGGGCTCGGCATTGGTGGGAAGGGGCTCCTGAACCTGCGCGAGATAACTTCCGCGCAGTCGCCGTACGGCCGCTTCCTGCGCCGAATCGAAGGGCTGCAGGATCACACGCGGCAGGTACCCGCAGGCGAGGCAGAAATCGATAAACCTCCGCATGGAGTACCCGCCGTCGAGCGCGTTCTCCAGGCGCGCGACTGACGGCTGCTTTGTATGCAGGGCCGTTGCGACGTCCTGCTGGGTCAGTCCGCGGGCCGTACGGATCCCCCGCAAGGCGTAGACGACGTCCTGAAGGAACGACTTGCGCAGGTAGGCTCGGGCCACCCGCTCATCTTCGCGGATCCGGCGTTCGAAAAACTCCTGCTGGTCGATAAGGTCACCGCCCATGCTTGCCCCCTCCC
>JADGHN010000151.1 GCA_019683875.1 Clostridia bacterium | reverse complement strand
TCCTCCACGGGCACGACGCCGATCTGGCTGCGCTGGTCGCCGAAGAAGCCGAACCCGTCTTCCTTGTACATGGGCCGCGTGATCACGCGGACGTCCTCGTTGTACTTGCGGTCCCACTCGTCCATGGGGTCCGGCGGCGCTGTGTCGTGGCCGGCCTGCCGGGCATCGTGGCCGGCCTGCCGGATGCCCTGCGCGTCCACCCGCGCCGTGAAGGCGATCCAGCGCCCGTCGGGCGACCACGCGGGGCTGCCGCAGCCGCCCCGGACGCGCGTGAGTTGTCGCGCCTCGCCGCCATCGGTGGGAAGGAGAAAGATCTGCGCGTCCCCGTCCACCCTGCGCAGGAACGCCAGCCAGCGGCCGTCGGGAGACCAGCGCGGGCTCGTGTCGCTGGTGCCGGCCGTGAGCGGCCGCGGCGGCCCCGCCGCGCCGTCCGCGGCAAAGTCCACGGCCATCAGCCGCGTCTCGTACGCGTTCTTCTCCGGGTTCAACGAGCGTTCCACGTACACCAGCCGGCGCCCATCGGGGGAGAGGGCGAGGTCGCCGGCGGTGCGCAGGCGGAACAGGTCGCGGGGCTGCAAGCCGGGGGCGGCGCCGTTCGCTGCGCCGGCGGCCGGGCTGGTGTTGGGGGACATGCCGGGCCTCCTCGCGTGGGGCGGGTGTTCCGACCCATCCGATTACACTACGCTTATTCGGGAAATCAGACGGGCTTTCTGTCTTGATTCGCGCCGCCCCACGCCGACACCGCGGGCCGCGCCCGCGGCCGCCCGCTCATCCGTAGAAGTGCGTCGCGTGGCCGTAGATCGCCTCGGCCGCCTCCATCACCGTCTCCGACAGCGTCGGGTGCGGGTGGATGCTGAGCATGAGGTCCTCGGCCAGGGCGGCCATCTCCACCGCGAGCACGCCCTCGGCGATCATCTCCCCGGCGCCCGGCCCGGCGATGCCCACGCCGAGCACGCGCTTCGTGTCGGGGTCGACGACGACCTTCGTGACGCCGTCGTTGCGGCCGAGCGTCGTCGCGCGTCCGGACGCGCCCCAGGGGAACTTCGCCACCTGCACGGCGCGCCCTTGCGCCTTGGCCTCCGTTTCCGTGAGGCCGCACCAGGCGATCTCCGGGTCGGTGAAGACGACGGCCGGGATGGCCTGCGGCTCGAACGCCACCTTCCGCCCGGCGATGGCCTGCGCCGCCACGCGCCCCTCGTGCGAGGCCTTGTGCGCCAGCATCGGCTGGCCCGCCACGTCGCCGATGGCGAAGATGTGCGGCTCCGCCGTGCGCCGCGCGGCGTCGACCTGGACGAAGCCCTTGGCGTCGACGACGACGCGCGTGTGTTCGAGGCCGATGTCCTGCGTGTTGGGGACGCGCCCCACGGCCACGAGCACCTTGTCGAACTCCTGCTCCGGCTGCTCGATGCCCGGCCCCTCCAGGCGCGCACGCAGGCGTTTGCCGCTCTCCTTCAGCTCCACCACGCGCGTGTTGAAGTGGAGCGCCTTCATCTCCGACTTCATGCGGTTCTGCAGCGGCCGGACGAGGTCACGGTCGACGCCCGGCAGGAGGCCGTCCGTCAGCTCCACGATGGTCACGTTGGAGCCGAGCGCCGCGTAGACCGTGGCCAGCTCCGCGCCGATGTAGCCGCCGCCCACGACGAGCAACTCCTTGGGCACGTCCTCGATCTCCAGCGCCGCGGTGGAATCCATCACCCGGGGGCTGTCCAGCGAGAGCGCCGGGATGGCGAGCGGGCGCGAGCCGGTGGCGAGGATGAGGTATTCGAACGCGATCGACGTCTCGCCGCCGTCCACCAGGCGCACGTCCAGCGTGTGCGCGTCGCGCAGCCGGCCGCGGCCCTGCACGTAGCGGATCTTCCGCTGCTTCGTGAGGACCCCCAGCCCGCCTGTCAGCTTCTGCACGACCTGGCCCTTCCACGCCCGCAGCCGGTCCAGGTCGACGCGCGGCTTGCCGAAGGTGACGCCCCACTCGCTGGAGCGCTCCGCTTCGCGGATAAGCGCGGCCACGTGGAGCAGCGCCTTCGAGGGGATGCACCCGCGGTAGAGACACACGCCGCCGGGGTTGGCGGCCTCGTCGACGAGCGTCACGTCCAGCCCGAGATCGGCGGCGGCGAAGGCGGCGGCGTACCCGCCGGGCCCGCCGCCCAGCACGACCACCTGCGCCTTGTCGGTCGGCATCGGCTCAGCCCTCCAATGCGAGCAGCAACGGGTGTTCCAGCGCCTCCACGATCCACCGCAGGAAGCGCGCGCCGTCGGCGCCGTCGATCACGCGGTGGTCGTACGACAGCGAAAGCGGCAGGATCGTGCGCGGCTCGAAGCGGTCGCCCGTGTAGACGGGCCGCACCTGCGTGCGGGACACGCCGAGGATGGCCACTTCCGGGGCGTTCACGATGGGCGTGAAGCCGGTGCCGCCGATGCCGCCGAGGTTGGAGATCGTGAAGCAGCCGCCCTGCATGTCCTCCGGCGCGAGCTTGCGCTGGCGCGCCCGCTCCGCGACCTCGCCGAGCTCCACGGCCAGCTGGATCAGGCTCTTCTTGTCGACGTCGCGGATGACGGGCACGAGCAGGCCGTGCTCCGTGTCGACGGCGACGCCGATGTGGCAGTAGTTCTTGTAGATCAGCTCTTCCGCGGCCATGTCGACGCTCGTGGCGAACTTGGGGAAGACCTTGAGCGCCTGGGCGACGACTTTCAGAAGGATCGCCGTCACCGTGAGCTTGCCGCCGGCCGCCTCGACGCGCGGCCCGTAGGCCTTGCGGAAACGCTCGATTTCGGTGACGTCCGCCTCGTCGAACTGGGTGACGTGCGGCACGGTGGCCCACACGCGGGCCATGTGGTGCGCGGTCGCCCTGCGCACGCCGCTCATCTTCTCCCGGCGGATCTCGCCCCACTTGGAGAAGTCCGGCAGCGGAACGGCGGGCGCCGCCGGCAGGCCGGCGGCGAGGGCGCCCGGGAGGCCGGCGGCGAGGGCCTGCTGGCGCTCGCGAACGTACGCTTTCACGTCGTCCATGGAGATGCGGCCGCCGGGGCCGGTGCCGCGCACCTGCGTGATGTCGACGCCGAGCTCGCGCGCGAAGCGGCGCACGGACGGCGCGGCGGGAACGAGGGCGCCGTTGCCCGGGGCCGCGGGGGCCGGCGCGGGCGCGGGCGCGGCGGGCGCAGGCGAGGACGCAGGCCCCCCGGCCGCCGGCGCAGGCGCGGCCGCTGCCGCATTCGCCGCCGCTCCATCGTTCGCGGCCGCGCCCTGGCCCGCCGCCTCGTCGACGGTGATCAGCGGCGTGCCCTCCCGCACCTCGTCCCCCTCGCGCACGTGGATCTCCCGTACCACGCCGCTCACCGTGGCCGGAAC
>JADGHN010000150.1 GCA_019683875.1 Clostridia bacterium | reverse complement strand
GTCCACCGCCCCACACACACCCAAGGCCCCCGCGCGAAGGGGGTGGCGGCGGGGGGGGCCCCCCCCGCGGGCCCCCCACGGCAGTTTTCGGCCGCGGCGGTTCCGCGCCGCGCGGCCACGGAAGGATGGGGCCGTGTCGCAGGACAAGATCGTCATCCGCGGCGCCCGGCAACACAACCTCAAGAACGTCAACCTCGAGCTTCCTCGCGACGCGCTCATCGTGTTCACCGGGATCAGCGGGTCGGGGAAGTCGAGCCTCGCCTTCGACACGATCTACGCCGAGGGGCAGCGGCGGTACGTGGAGTCGCTGTCGGCGTATGCGCGCCAGTTCCTCGGCCAGATGGACAAGCCGGACGTGGACGACATCCAGGGACTGTCCCCGGCCATCTCCATCGACCAGAAGACGACGAGCCGCAACCCCCGCTCCACGGTGGGCACCGTCACGGAGATCTACGATTACCTGCGCCTGCTCTTCGCGCGCGTGGGGCGCCCGCACTGCCCGGACTGCGGCCGCCCGATCCAGCAGCAGACGGTCGACCAGATGGTGGACCGGGTCATGGAGTGGCCGGAGGGCACGCGCATCCAGGTGCTGAGCCCGGTCGTGCGCGGGCGCAAGGGCGAGCACGCCAAGGTGTTCGACGACCTTCGCCGGGCCGGCTTCGTCCGCGTGCGCGTGGACGGTCAAGTGTACGAGCTTGACGACGTGCCCAAGCTGGAGAAGAACAAGAAGCACGACATCGAGGCGATCGTGGACCGGATCGTGCTGCGGCCGGGCGTGGAGAGCCGGCTCGCGGATTCGCTGGAGACGGCGCTGGCGCACGCCGACGGCCTCGCCGCCGTGGCCGTCGTGCCGCGCGCGGCGGAAGCCGAGCGGGCCGGCGAGGGGGCGGAAGCGGGCGCCGCCGGCGCCCCGGCCGGTGGCGCGGGAACGCGGGCGGCCGAGCGGCGGGCGCGCTACGGCGACGGGGAGACGCTGCTGTTCAGCCAGCGCTTCGCCTGCCCGGACTGCGGCACCACGTTGGAAGAGCTGTCCCCGCGCATGTTCTCGTTCAACAGCCCGTACGGCGCCTGCCCAGAGTGCACGGGCCTGGGGTACCGGATGGAGCTCGATCCGGACCTCGTCATCCCGGACCTCAACCGGTCGATCGACGACGGCGCCGTCGTGCCCTGGTCGCGCAACGGCAGCACCTATTACCCGCAACTGATGGCCGCCGTGGCGGCCCACTTCGGCTTCCGCACCGACCGGCCGCTCGCGGAGCAGGACCCGGCGTTCGTGCGCATTCTCCTTCACGGCGCGGGGGACGAACCGATCCGCTTCCGCTACCGGAACCGGTTCGGCCGCACGCGGGAGCGGTACGTGCAGTTCGAAGGGGTGCTCGCGAACCTGGAGCGGCGGTACCGGGAGACGACGTCGGACGCGGAGCGCCAGGAGCTTGAGCAGTTCATGGCGCAGCGCCCGTGCCCGGCGTGCGGCGGCCGCCGCCTGCGTCGCGAGTCGCTGGCGGTGACGGTCGCCGGGCGCAACATCGCGGAGGTGACCGCGCTCGACATCCGCCAGGCCAACGCCTTCTTCGCCGGCTTGGAGCATCAACTCGACGCACGCGAGTGGGCCATCGCGCGTCTTGTGGTGAAGGAGATCCAGGCGCGCCTGGGCTTTCTTATCGACGTCGGGCTCGACTACCTCACGCTCGACCGCATGGCCGCCACGCTGTCCGGCGGGGAGGCGCAGCGTATCCGCCTCGCCACGCAGATCGGCTCGGGGCTCGTCGGCGTCCTCTACATCCTCGACGAGCCGAGCATCGGCCTGCACCAGCGGGACAACGAGCGCCTGATCGCAACGCTGAAGCGCCTGCGGGACATGGGCAACACGCTGATCGTCGTCGAGCACGACGAGGACACGATCCGCGCCGCCGACTGGGTCGTCGACGTCGGGCCCGGCGCGGGCGAGCACGGCGGCCAAATCGTGGCGGAGGGTCCGCCGGAAGCCATCGCGCGCAACGAACGCTCGCTGACGGGCGCGTACCTCAGCGGCCGCCGGGCGATCCCGATTCCGGAGCGACGGCGAGCGCCCGGGGAGCGCAAGCTGGTCGTGGTGGGCGCGCGTGAGCACAACCTCAAGAACATCACGGTGACGATCCCGCTCGGCCTTTTCGTCTGCGTCACGGGCGTCTCCGGCTCCGGCAAGAGCACGCTCGTCAACGAGATCCTGTACAAGGGGCTGGCCTCCGCGCTGAACGGCGCGCGGCTGCACCCGGGCGAGCACGACGAGATCCTCGGGCTGGAGCACCTTCGCAAGGTCGTCGACATCGACCAGTCGCCCATCGGACGGACGCCGAGGTCGAACCCGGCCACCTACACGGGCGTCTTCGACCTGATCCGGGAGGTGTTCGCGCTGACGCCCGAGGCGCGCATGCGGGGCTACGCCAAGGGGCGCTTCAGCTTCAACGTCAAGGGTGGCCGCTGTGAAGCGTGCAAGGGCGACGGCATCATCCGCATCGAGATGCACTTCCTGCCGGACGTCTACGTCCCGTGCGAGGTGTGCAAGGGGCGGCGCTACAACCGCGAGACGCTCGAGGTGAAGTACAAGGGCAAGACCATCGCCGACGTGCTCGACATGTCGGTCGACGAGGCGCTCGATTTCTTCGACGCCGTGCCGGCGGTGCGCCGCAAGCTGCAGACGCTGCACGACGTCGGCCTCGGGTACATCCGCCTGGGGCAGCCGGCCACGACGCTCTCGGGCGGCGAGGCGCAGCGCGTGAAGCTGGCCGCCGAGCTGTCCCGCCGCAGCGACGGCGGCACGCTGTACATCCTCGACGAGCCGACGACCGGCCTTCACACGGCGGACATCGAGAAACTCCTGCAGGTCCTGCACCGCTTCGTCGAAGACGGCGACACGGTCGTGGTGATCGAGCACAACCTCGACGTGATCAAGACCGCGGACTGGGTCATCGACCTCGGCCCCGAGGGCGGCGACGGGGGCGGGCGGGTCGTGGCCGAGGGCACGCCGGAGGACGTCGCCAGGGCGCCGGGCTCCCACACGGGCCGCTTCCTGCGCCAGATCCTGGCGCGGCAGGCGGCCGTCGCCGGGGCGTGAACCGGGCGAAGGCGGAACTGCGCGTCCAGGCGGGCGCCGCGGCGCGGATGAGGCGGCAGCGAGCGCCGGTTGAAGCGAGCACCACCACGCGGAGAGGCGGCGGCATCGAACAGCGGTCGAAGCGAGCACCACGGCGCGGAGAGGCGGCATCGAACAGCGGTCGAGCCGAGCACTTACGGGGCGGAGAGGCGGCATCGAACAGCGGTCGAGCCGAGCACTTACGGGGCGGAGCGGCGGCATCGAACAGCGGTCGAAGCGAGCACTTACGGGGCGCAGCG
>JADGHN010000149.1 GCA_019683875.1 Clostridia bacterium | reverse complement strand
ACCGAAGGAACGCCCGGCACCACGGAAAGGTCCAGGACCGGCACCCCGGGGGGCACCGGGAGGCCGGCGTCGGCGATGACCAGCGCGTCCGTGTGTCCCATGGCCGCGATGGCGCGAAGAAGCTCCGGGTTCAGCAAACCGTTCCGTCTCATGCCGTTTCGATTTCCTTCCTCGTGGGTAGCGATGGTTGCGCGCCGCGCCGTGTGGTGGACAGCGCGGCCGCGCGGTTCGCGAAACGCGCCGCGGAGGCGAGCGGAAGCCCCTCGGCCAAGGCCGCCGCCAGGGCGCCGGCGAACGCGTCGCCCGCGGCCGTGGTGTCCACGGCGCGGACGGTGAGGCCGGGCACATGCTCGAACTGGTTGCCCTCCGCGACGAGGCACCCCTGCGCGCCAAGCTTCACGACCGCGCACGAGACGCCCATCTCCAAGAGGCGGGACGCGGCCAGCCGGGCCTCGCGCACGCTGCCGGCCACCTGGCCGGTCAGGGCCTCGACCTCCACCTGGTTCGGGACGCAGATGTCCACCAGCCTCCAGAGATCCTCAGGAATCTCGCGGGCGACCGGCGCCGGGTCGAGGATCACGCGCACGCCGCGCTCGCGCGCGGCCCGTGCCGCCTCCAGCACGGCGGCGACCGGGACCTCAAGCTGCAAGAGGAGCACCTTTGGCGGTTGCGGCGCGCCGGCGAGGAGCGTCGCCAGCCGGCCGACGTCCTCGGCGCCGATCGCGCCGTTCGCCCCGGGCGCGACGAGGATGCGGTTGCGGCCGTCCGGCGTGACCTGGATCATCGCCACGCCCGTGGGGCGCCCGGGGTCCGTCGCCACCTGCGAGAGATCGACCCCGTCGCGCTCGAGGCCCTCGCGCAGCATCCGGCCGAACGCGTCCGCGCCGAGGCGCCCGACGAACGCCGTCCTGGCCCCGGCCCGTGCCGCGGCGACGGCCTGGTTGGCGCCCTTGCCGCCCAGGAAGATCTCGAAGCCGCTCGCGAACCGCGTTTCGCCCTCTTCCGGCACGCGCTCGCAGTAGGCCACGAGGTCGACGTTCGCGCTGCCGAACACCACCACGTCCGGCACTTGCGTCAATCCTCCTCGCGCGCGGGACCCGTGGAGCGCCGCACCACGAGTTCCGGCTCCAGGATGTCGGCGTGGACCGCGTCGTCAGGATGGTCGATGCGGGCCGCCAGCCGCTCCACCGCCAACAGGCCGGCTCGGTACGTGGGTTGGCGGATCGTCGTGAGCGAGGGGTTGGCCAGCCGCGCGACGAGCACGTCGTCGAACCCCACCACGGACACGTCGCCCGGAACGGCGCGCCCCTCCTCGAAGGCCGCCTGGAGGAACCCGCAGGCGATCAGGTCGTTCGCCGCCACCACCGCGGTGAACCGCCGGCCGCTCCGCAAGAGCTCGCGCCCGCGCTCGTACCCGCTCTCGGCGGTGAACGGCCCTCGAGACACGTCGACCACCTGGGCGCCCATGCGCCGGCAGGCCTCAAGAAAGGCCTGCGCGCGTGCGGACGCGGATTCGACGCCGTCCGGGCCCCCGAGGTGCACGAACCGGCGGTGACCGAGGCCGGAGAGATGCTGCACCGCCGCCTCGATCCCGCGACGGTTGTCGGTGACGACGCAGTCGACGTCCCAGTTGGGCACGCGCCGGTCGATGAGCACCGCGGGGACGGGGCCGACGGCTCGCGCCAGGGCCGAGGCGTCCCGGCTGGAGGCGATGATCATGCCGTCGACGCCACGCTCCCGAAAAAGTCGGACGTAGGCCGCCTCCTGGTCGGGATCGTTGTCGCTGTTGCCCAGCACGACGGCGTAGCCGCGGACGCGGGCCGCGTCCTCCACCGCGCGGGCGAGGGATGGGAAGTACGGGTTGGTGATGTCGGGCAGGATGAGCGCGATCGTCCGCGTCACCCCGGTGACGAGGCCGCGAGCGACGCCGTTCGGGACGTAACCCACCGCCGCGGCGGCGTCGAGAACGCGCCGGCGAACCGCCTCGCTCACGGGTCCGGACCCGTTCAGCGCGCGTGACACGGTGGCGATGCCGACACCCGCCTTCGCCGCCACGTCCCGGAGCGTGGCCATGACTGCGACCCCCAATGAAGACGGACGCGCCGCGACGTCCCTGCGCTGGCCCGCGTGGACCAGCCTGAAAACGGTTTCACCCGTTACCGGTCAGGACTGAAAACGTTTCCAAGACACTTCGCGCTTGATTCGACACGGCCGGCGGGATCCCTTCCCGCCCCGCGACAGGGTTGGCGTTCCGCCCTGCTTCAGGGCCGGTGGCCTGCCCTACTTCAAGTGCCGGTCGAACCACGCGACGATGCGCCGCAGCCGGTCGACGCGGTGCCAGGGCTTGCCGGTCCGGCTCATGCCGTGCGACTCGCCGGGGTAGCGGACGAACTCCACCTCGCGCCGCAGGTACTTGAGCGCCGCGTAGAGCTGCTCCGCCTGCTCGACGGGACAGCGGTCGTCCTGCTCCTGGTGCTCGATCAGCAGCGGCGTGCGGATGTTCGCCGCGTGCATGAGCGGCGACTGGTTCAGGTAGGGGGTCGGGTCCTCCCACGGTGGGGGTCCGTACTGCCGGATGCGGTCGATGCCGAAGTCCGCCGTGCCGATGGCGCTCATGCGGTTCGCGACGCTGCGCATCGTCACGGCCGCCCTGAAGCGGTCCGTGTGGCCGACGATCCAGTTCACCATCCAGCCGCCGTAACTGCCGCCCGCCACGCCGAGACGGTCCGGGTCGATGAAGTCGAACCGCCGGCACGCCTCCTCGATCCCGGCCATGAGGTCCTGGTAATCCTTCTCGCCCCAGCGCGCCCGGATGGCGGCGCAGAAGTCGGCGCCGTACCCCAGGCTCCCGCGCGGGTTCGTGTAGACGACGGCGTAGCCGTTCGCGGCGAGCACCTGGAACTCCATGAAGAAGTTGTCGCCGTACATGGCCATCGGCCCGCCGTGGATCTCCAGGATGGCGGGCGCCTTCGCGCCGGGCGCGAGGTCGAGCGGCCGCATGACCCAGCCGTCCACCCGCGTGCCGTCGGCGGAGGTGAAGGCGAAGCGTTCCGGGCGCGAGAGGCGCCGCGTGGCCAGGAACTCGGCGTTGGGCGCGGCCAGCACCTCCTCGGGCGCGCCGCGGCGGATGCGGAGGATGCGCGACGGGTCGAGCGGCTCGTTGACGGCGAGGATCAGCGCCGCCCCGGCGCCGGCGGCGTGGCCGGAGAAGGCCAGGACGAAGTCCTGGGCGCACCCGTCGCCGTGCGTGACCTGGAGCGCCGCGGGCGCGTCCAGTGCGGGCTCGTGGGGCACGGACGCCGGGACGTCGAACCGCCAGAGGTGGACGCGACCCGCGTCCGAGACGGTCATCCAGACCGCCGCGCCGTCGCCCTCCCAGGCGAGGCGGGCGCCGCCGGGCGCCGGCACGTCGATGGCCGAGGCGTTGCCCAGCGGGCGGTCGAGGGCCG
>JADGHN010000148.1 GCA_019683875.1 Clostridia bacterium | reverse complement strand
ATGCCCGAAGGCTTGAACGGGATAGAATTCAGGCCTAAAGTTCCAGTTGACAAGATGATGGGAGATCGGCTGATGGACCGCGACGACCCGCGCACCGCCCGCCGCCTGGGGCTCATGCTGTGGTTTCGCCTGGCGCGCGCGTACGCCCAGAACGTGCGCGCCGCCGGCGAGCACCTGCGCCGGTGGGGGCTGACGGCCGCCCAGTTCGACGTGCTCGCGCAGGTGGGTTCGGCCGAAGGCATCACGCAGCGAGACCTCGCGCGGCGGCTGTTTGTCACGCAGGGAAACGTCGCCCAGTTGGTGGCCAAAATGGAGGCGAGAGGGCTCGTCGAGCGCGAGCGCCAGGGGCGCGTCAAGCGCCTGCGCCTGACGCCGGCCGGCCGCCAACTGTACGAGGAGGTCGTTCCCCAGCAGGAGCGCCTGCAGGCGAGCCAGTTCGAGGCCCTGAGCCTCGAGGAGCGGCGACAGCTCCTCGGATTGCTGCGCAAGCTGGAACGGGCGCGCCGCGCCGGAAGCTCCCCGCGCGGCGGGAGTCCGGCCAAGCGAGATCGGAGGCGCGGACCATGCAACTCGTAGGCATTCATCACGTGTCGGCGCTCACCGCGAACGCGGCGGAGAACGTCCGCTTCTACACGCGGACGATGGGCATGCGTCTCGTGAAGAAGACCGTGAACCAGGACGACGTCACGTCCTACCACCTCTTCTATGGCGACGAACGCGGAAACCCCGGCACGGAGCTGACCTTCTTCGACATCCCTCACCTCGCCGCCAACCGGCCGGGGACGCACAGCATCTCGTCGATCGGCCTGCGGGTCAAGGAGCGCCGGGCGTTGGACTACTGGAGGGATCGCTTCGACCGGCTGGGCGTCGAGCACGACGGCGTCGTCGAGCGCGCCGGCCGCCTCACGCTGGCCTTCCGCGACTTCGAGGGCCAGCGGCTGGTGCTCACGGCGGAGGACGGCGAGGCGGGCGTGCCGGGCGGCACCCCTTGGGCGAAGAGCCCAGTGCCTGCGGACGTCGGCATCCGCGGCCTCGGGCCGGTGACGATCACCGTGCCCGACGCCGAACCCTCCGTGCGGGTGCTGACGGAGGTCCTCGGTTTCCGGCCCGCCGGCCGCTATCCCGCGCCGGACGACCCCCGCCGTGAGGTGCGGGTCTTCGCCACGGGCACCGGGGGCGCGGGCGCGGAGGTGCACGTGGAGGAGCGGCCGGACCTCCCGCCGGAGCGACTGGGACGCGGCGGGGTGCATCACGTCGCCTTCCGCGTGCCGAACCCGGAGGAGCACGCGGCGTGGCTGGAGCGGCTCGAAGGCCGCGGATTCCGCACGTCCGGCATCGTGGAGCGGTTCTACTTCCGCTCGATCTACTTCCGCGAGCCGAACGGGATCCTGTACGAGCTCGCCACGGACGGGCCGGGCTTCGAGGCGGACGAGGACTTCGAGCATCTTGGCGAACGCCTGGCGCTGCCGCCGTTCCTGGAGCCGTATCGCGCGGCCATCGAGGCGCGGCTGCGCCCGCTGGACACGCGCGCCCTCGCCGGGCTCGAAGAGGGCTAGGCTTCCATGGCGGAGGAACTTCTCGGGTTTCACCACGTGTTCGTGCCGGGTCGAGGCGAGTCGCCGCGCACCCTGCTGCTCCTGCACGGGACGGGCGGCGACGAGCGCGACCTCCTGCCCCTTGGCCGGACGCTGGACGGCGGCGCGGCGCTCCTCGGCGTGCGCGGCAAGGTGCTGGAGGGATCCGCGCCGCGGTGGTTCCGCCGGCTGGCGGAGGGCGTCTTCGACGAGGCGGACCTGGTGCGGCGCACGCGGGAGCTTGCGGAGTTCGTGCCGCGGGCGGCCGCGCGGCACGGCTTCGCGGCGGACTCCGTGATCGCCGTCGGCTATTCGAACGGCGCCAACATCGCCGCCAGCCTTCTCCTGCTGGAGCCGGGCACGCTCGCCGCCGCCGTCCTCTTCCGGCCGATGGTGCCGCTCGTGCCGCCGCAGCCGCCGTCCCTGCAGGGGACGCGCGTCCTCGTTCTTTCAGGGCGGCACGATCCGCTCATCACCGGGGACCACCCGAAGCGGCTCACGGACCTTCTCCGAGATGCGGGGGCGGACGTGACCCTGCAGTGGGCGAACGCAGGACACGAGATCCACGCCGATGAAGTCGAGGTCGCAAGGGCGTGGCTCCAGGACGGGCGGGGCTGACGCCGGTCGTGGCGGGCGTCGAGGAGGGTTGCCGTTGCGCCGCGCGCTCACAGTCGAAGCAGCCGTCCGCGCCGCTGCCGCCGGCGGCCTCCTGCCGCCGGGGGCGCGGCTCGTGGTGGCCGTCAGCGGCGGCCGGGACTCGGTCGTCCTGCTCCACGCGCTCCTGCGGGCGGCCCCGGCGATGGGCTGGACGGTGCGCGCGGCGCACTACGACCACGGCCTGCGCCCGGACAGCGCCGACGACGCCCGCTGGGTGAGGGATCTGGCCCGGCGCTGGGGCGTTCCCGTCACGATCGGCCGGCGTGCGGGGGCGGGCGCGGCGGCCGGCGAGGACGAAGCCCGGCGCCGGCGGTACCGCTTCCTCCTGAGGGTGGCTCGCCGCCACGGGGCGGACCGCGTGGTGCTCGCGCACCACCAGGGAGACCAGGCGGAGACGGTGCTCCTCCGTCTTGCTCGAGGCACCGGAACGCGCGGCGCCGCCGGCATGCCCCGGCGTCGAGGGCGAATCGTGCGGCCGCTGCTGGACGTCCCGCCGGGTGCCATCCTTCATTACGCGCAACGGCACCGGCTGCCGCACCGGGAGGATCCGACGAACCGCGACGTCGCCTTCGCCCGCAACCGCGTCCGCCACCGCGTGATCCCGGAGCTCGCGGCGATCAACCCGCGGGCGGTCGAACACCTCGCGGCCTGGGCACGGAGGCTGGCCGCCGACCACCGGGCGCTGGAGGCGGCGGCGCGCCGCTGGCTGGCCGAGCGAGCGGAGGGGACGCCCGGCGGCGCCGTGCGCCTCCCCGCCGCCGGGCTGGCGGAGCTGTCCTGGCCGCTGTTCGTGCGGGTGATGGCGCGGGCGTACGCGCGCGCGCGTTCGCTCGCGGCCCGGCGGCGGAGGCGATTGCTGCGGCCCCAGTCCGGCCTGGACGAAGCGTGGCTGCGCCGGCTGCGCTCGCTGGCGCGCGCAGCGGCCGCGACCGGGACGGCTGCGGCCGGCCAGGATCCGCGCCCGAGCGGCGCGACGGGCCCGGGCGGCGTGCGCGTCCGCGCGTTGCGCGGCTGGGTGTGGCTGGAAGGCCCGCCGTCCTCGGACGAGCAACTCCCCGCGCCCCGGCCGCTGCCGGTCCCGGGAGAGGTGGCATGGCGGGGCGGGGTCGTCCGCGCGTGGGAAGCCGCGGCGGAGGAGGCCCTCCGCCTCGTCGAGTTCGAGGGGCCGCGTGTGGCGTTTGGCGACGCGCGCGGCCTGACGCTGCCGCTCGTCGTCCGGCCGCCGCGGCCGGCCCCCCCCCGGCCGGCCGCCGGGGCCGCCCGCGCCCCCGCGCGGCGGGCGG
>JADGHN010000147.1 GCA_019683875.1 Clostridia bacterium | reverse complement strand
GACGTCGTCGTCGAGAACTTCCGCCCCGGTCGCCTGGAGGAGTGGGGCCTCGGCTACGAGGACCTGAAGGCGATCAACCCGGACGTGATCATGGTCCGCATCTCCGGCTTCGGCCAGACGGGCCCCTACAGGGCGGACGCCGGCTTCGGCAACATCGCCGAGTCGATGGGCGGCCTGCGCTACATCACCGGATACCCCGACCGGCCGCCGGTCCGAGTCGGCGTCAGCCTGGGCGACGCGGTCGCTTCGCTCTACGCCGTGATCGGCGCCCTGGCCGGGCTGCTGCGCCGGGACCGTGAGCGGTCGCGCGGCCGCGAGGCTTCGGAGATGGTGGACGTCGCCCTGTACGAAGCCGTGTTCAGCCTGACGGAGGCGATCCTCCCGGAGTACGCCGTCCACGGCCGGGTGCGGGAACGGTCCGGCAACGACCTGTTCTCCGCCTCCCCCAGCGGCGTGTACGAGACGAAGGACGGCCGCTGGATGGCCATCGGCGCGAACGCGGACTCGATCTTCAAGCGGTTTGCCGCCGTGATGGGGCGGCCTGACCTGGCCCAGGACCCGCGCTTCATCGACAACCCCGCCCGGGTGAAGAACCACGCCGAGCTGGACCGCATCATCCGCGAATGGGTCGCCACGCAGGAAAGCGGCGCGCTCTGGCAGGCCCTGCGCGAGGCCGGCGTCCCGGCCGGCCCCGTGTACTCCATCGCGGACATCGCTCGCGATCCCCAGTACCACGCGCGCGACATGCTGGTCAACCCGAAGGACCCGCGTGAGCCCGACCTCCTCATGCCGGGCCTCGTGCCCAAGTTCCGGGAGGCTCCCGGATCTGTCCGCTGGGCCGGTCCGGAGTTGGGTCAGCACAACGAAGAGATCTACATGGGCTTGCTCGGCCTCACCCCTGAGGAACTGGCCGAATTGAAGCGAGAGGGGGTGATCTGAGATGGACTTACCGGGCACGGCCGAGGTGGTCGAGGTCGCCCCACGTGACGGTCTTCAGGACGAGCCGCCGCTGTCCACCGAGGACAAGGCGGAGCTGCTGCGCCGGCTGTTGGCGGCGGGCCTGCGCCGGATCGAGTTCACGTCCTTTGTCCACCCCGCGTGGATCCCGTCCCTGGCGGACGCGGATGAGCTGTCACGGCTTCGGCCGGTGGCGCCGGACGTTGTCTGGAGCGCGCTGATCCCGAACATGCGGGGCCTGGAGCGCGCGCAGGCGGCCGGCGTGGACGAGGTCGTCATCGTCGTGTCGGCGTCCGACGCGCACAACCGGGCCAACCTGAACCGCTCGACCGACGAATCCCTGCAGGGCGTCCGGCCGCTGGTGGAGGCGGCGCACCGCGCGGGGATTCGGGTGCGTGGCGCCGTGGCCACTGCCTTCGGTTGCCCCTTCCTCGGCCGCGTGCCGCCGGACGACGTCATGAAGGTCGTCGACGCATACGCAGACGCCGGCGCGGACGAGATCGTGCTGGCGGACACGATCGGCGTGGCTCATCCCCGGCAGGTTTCCGAACTTGTGGCCACCGTACGGCGCCAACTCCCCCACTCCATTCCTCTCGCCCTGCACCTCCACGACCGCCGGGGTTTCGCCCTTGCCAACATCCTTGCCGGCCTGGAGGCGGGCGTCCGCATCTTCGACGCCGCCGTCACGGGCATCGGGGGCTGCCCGTACGCGCCGGGTGCGCCGGGCAACGTGTCGACGGAATCCGTCGTCGCGTTCCTGGAGGCCATGGGCGTACGGACGGGCGTCCGGCCCGACGCCCTCGCCAGGGCCGGAAGCTTCCTCAGCGCGCGGCTGGGTGAGGCGCGCGCACGCGTCGCGGGCTGAGCGTGCATCGCAGGTCGACAAACATCAGCGTGCTGACGCGCACGCGAAAGGAGAGGGAACACGTGAAGCCGCGGAAGGGCCTCATGGGATGGCTTGTCGGCTTTCTGGCCGTGGCGCTGCTCCTCACCGCCTGCGGGGCGGGCGGGCCGGCCGGCAGCGAGACGGGGCAAGGCGCGACGACGAGCGAGCCGGGCTCCGAGACGTCCGGCGCGTTGCCCCACGTGACGATCGCCGTCGGCGGCGCCTCCTGCCTCTGCTACATGCCGGTCGTCCTCGCGAACCAGCTCGGCTTCTACAAGGAGGCCGGCGTGGACGCCGAGCTTGTCGACTTCCAGGGCGGGTCCAAGGCCCTGGCCGCCGTGCTCGGCGGGAGCGCGGACGTGGTCTCGGGCTACTACGACCACACGGTCGAGCTTGCCGCCAAGGGTAAGGCGATGCAGGCGTTCGTCGTGTTCGACCAGTTCCCGGGCCTCGTCCTCGCCGTCGCGCCCAAGAACACCGACAAGATCAAGAGCGTGGCGGACCTGAAGGGCAAGACCGTCGGCGTCACGGCGCCGGGTTCCTCCACCGACTTCTTCCTGAAGTACGTGATCAAGCAGAACGGGGGCGACCCGGCGGAAACTTCCGTCGTGGGCATCGGCGCGGGTTCCACGGCCGTCGCCGCGATGGAGCAAGGCCAGGTCGACGCCGCCGTCCTGATCGATCCCGACCCCACGCTGCTGAAGAGCAAGTACCCGGACCTGCGGATCCTCGTCGACACGCGGACGAAGGAGGACACGGAGCGCGTCCTCGGCGGCGACTACCCGGCGGGCTCGCTCTACACGACGGCGCAATGGGTGCAGGCGCACCGCGATGTCGCGCAGAAACTTGCTCTGGCCATCGTCAAGACGCTGCAGTGGATCCACACGCACACGCCTGAAGAGATCATGCAGAAGATGCCCACGGAGTACACGCAGGGCAACCCCGACCTGTACCTGGCCGCGCTCAAGAACATGCTCCCCATGTACTCCAGCACCGGCCTCATGGATCCGAAGGGCGCGGAAGCCGTATTGAACGTCTTCGCCGCGTCGGATGAGGAAGTGCGCAACGCGAACATCGACGTGACGAAGACCTACGACAACTCGTTCGCGCAGAAGGCCGACGAGCAACTCGGCATCAAGTAGCCAGGGGAGGACGGCCGGCGCCGGAGATGGTCGCGCCCGCGCGGCCGCCGGCACCGGGCCGGGTCCCTCCTCGGGACGCGGTGCAGCGTCACCCGTCGCTCTTCGGAAGGGAGGAGCCTGCATGAAGGGGACGATGACGGAGCAGATCCTGTCGGCCCATCTCGTGGACGGCGATTTGCAGCCGGGAGGGCAGATCCTCGTCCGCGTCGACCAGGTGCTCCTGCAGGACGTGTTCGCGCCGCAGATCATGGCCCAGTTCGAGTCGATGGGGCTCGCCCGCGTGCGCGTCCCGCTGGCCGCAGCCTACTGCGACCACGAGGTGTACCAGTTCTCCCACGAAAACACGGACGATCACCGCTACCTGCGGGACGTCTGCCGGAAGTACGGCCTTTACTGGTCGGCCCCCGGCTACGGGATCTGCCACCAGGTTCACGCGGAACGGTTCGGAGCGCCTGGCACGCTGCTCGTCGACTCCGACAGCCACACCACGCAGGGCGGCGGGCTGGGCGCCTTCGCCACCGGCATGGGCGGCCAGGACGTGCTGCAGGCGCTGGTCTCGGGCGGGGTGCGGCTGCGCGTGCCGGAGGTGGT
>JADGHN010000146.1 GCA_019683875.1 Clostridia bacterium | reverse complement strand
CCGAAGGCGAGCAGGTGGGCCGTCAGCGTCGTGCCGACATTCGCGCCCAGGACGAGGCACGCCGCCGCGGAAAGGTCCAGCAGCCCGGCGTCCGCGAGGCCGACGAGGAGGATCGTGACCACGCTTGACGACTGCACCGCGGCCGTGACGGCGGCGCCCACGAGAAAGGCCAGCCACGGCCGCCGGCCGGCCCGCTGGACGGCGGCGGCGAGCCGGCCGGCGGCCAGGCGCGCGAGCCCCGCGGTGGCTGTCTTCATGCCAAACAGCAGGGCGGCGAGCCCGGCGACCAGCTCGATGGCGTCCACGATCGTCACTGCGCGCGCCTCCCACGGCGTCATATGGCGGTCGGGGCGCGACGATGCTGGAAGGCGCCGCCGCGGCTGGCGAAGGTTGCCACGGCGAAGCGCGGTCGCTAAAATACAAGCGTTATGCATGCACACGTGGAATTTCGCGCACAGTCGTCCGCCGTCGCCCGCCTTCGCCCAAGGCGGTCCGCCGTGGCGCTCGGCATCGCCATCCTCGTCTGGACGGCCGTCGCCCCGGCTCCAGCGGCGCGGGCCGCAGGCGAACTGCACCTCTCGCTGAACGGCAAGCCCGTGACGCTCAAGGGCCTGGCGTTGAAGGGCGACGTGGCCGTGGTGCCCGCGAAGGAGTTCTTGGAGCTGCTGGGGGAGCAGGTCTTCGTGGTGCCGGGCGGCCGGGCGCTCCGCGCGTTCGGGCGCGACCAGGTCCTCACCCTGCTCGATGGACAAGCCACGCTCGGCCTGTCGGAGGATCAGGTGGACCTGCCCTTCGCCCCATGGGTGGACGACGACGCCCGCCTCATCGCGCCGCTGCGCCCGCTCGCGGAGGCGCTCGGCGTGAAGGTCGACTGGCAGGCCGACACGTTCACCATCACGCTGGAGGACGCGCAGGCGCCGCAGCCGGCCCCGGAACCGGAACGCAAGCCGCGCGTGCCGTTCACGCAGGATGACCTGACGCTGCTGGCCCGCATCATCTACGCGGAGGCGCCGGACGAGCCGTTCGAGGGCCAGGTGGCCGTGGGCGCGGTCGTCCTGAACCGCGTCTTGAGCGGCAGGTTCCCGCACTCCATCCACGACGTGATCTTCGCTCCGGGCCAGTTCGCGGGGATCCGCAGCCCGCTCTTCGAACGCGATCCCAGCCCGTCCGCGCTGAAGGCGGCGGAGGAGGCGCTGTACGGGAGCGATCCCAGCCACGGCGCGCTCTTCTTCTACGACCCGCGGTCCGCCACGGACCCCTGGATCCGGTCGCTGCCCGTGCTGGCGACGATCGGCCACCACCGCTTCGCGACGACGCGCGATCTCGCGCCCTAGTCGGACGCCTGGGGCGGCGGCCCGTCCCGCCTCGCCTCGACCGCGGCCGGCGGGTCGGGCCAGAGCGCCCGCCGCGCGGTCACGTCGACCGCCAGCACGTTCAGCGCCGTCATGCGCTCCACCATCTCCCGCGCTTCCCGCTGCACCTGCTCCATGACGGGCCGCAGCGGGCGCCCCAGCCACAACGCCACGTCCAGCGTGATGACGACCCCTTCCTCGTGGATCGTCACCGGTCCCTGGTGGACGTCCGCCACCCCCGGGACGGTGCGGCTGGCCCGTTCGGCGATGCTGCCGACGACGTAGTCCGTGATGAAGAACTTGCCGAGGGAGCTGAAGGTGGGCCGCACGACCGACTTCTCCACGACGATGTCGCGGTGAAGCGCGTGGCGGCTCCGGTAGAGGAAGCGGAGCGGGTCCACCATGTACCCGGAAAAGCTCTTCTTCACCTCGAAGGTGGGCGCCGGGATCACGTGCTTGCCCTCCGTGCGGCGGACACGCCGGGCGTGGCGGATCTCCTCGTCCGTGGCGACGTCCTCGATGCGGATCGTCCGCTCGGGCCGGGGCAGGTCCAGGGCGTCACAGATGCGGTTCACCATGTCGTCCGACGTCCCGAGGATGAGGACGCGGTCGACGCGATGCTCACGGAGGGCGGCGCGCACCTCGGCCGCGTGGGCCTCGTCGGCGAAGATGGCGCGCCGCACCGCGCCGAGCGCCGAGTGCTCGCGCTTGGCGGACTGGCCGGCGAGAATCCGCCCGGCGTGAATGAGCAGGCCGTCGTCGATGATGTAGGCGATGCCCAGATCCGCCGCCACCAGCGACGCGCGGTGGCTCTTGCCCGTGCCGCTCGGCCCGACGAACGCGTACACCTCCACGGTCGTTACCCTTCCCCGGCCTCCGCGCGGAGCAGCGCCTCTCGCGCGGCCTCGATGGTGCGGGCGACGCACGCCTCGTCGTGGGCGAGCGAGACGAAGAGAATCTCGAACGGCGAGGGCGGCAGGTAGACGCCCTGTTCGAGCATGGCCCAAAAGAAGCGGGCGTAACGGGTCCGGTCGGCCGCGAGGACGTCCTCGTACGTGGCCGGCGGTCGCGGCGAGAAGAAGAGGCCGACGAGCGTCGCCTCCCGCACGACCTGCAACGGCGGCTGCGCCGCCGATCCGGTTGCCGCTCCGGCGGCCGCGGCCGCCAAACCCTCGGCGAGGCTGCGCGCCGCCGCCTCCAGCCGCTCGTAGGCGCCCGGCTGGCGCAGCGCCTCCAGCGTGGCGATGCCGGCGGCCATCGTGAGCGGGTTCCCGGACAGCGTGCCCGCCTGGTACACCGGGCCGGCCGGAGACAGCAGCCGCATGATGTCGTGCGGCCCCGCGTACGCACCGACCGGCAGGCCGCCGCCGATCACCTTCCCCAGGCACGTCAGGTCGGGCCGCACGCCGTAGCGCACCTGCGCGCCGCCCCAGGACAGCCGGAACCCGGTGATGACCTCGTCGAAGATCAGCAGTGCCCCGTGCCGTCGCGTGATGTCGCGCAACCCCTGCAGGAACCCGGGCGCCGGCGGCACCAGCCCCATGTTCGCCGCGACCGGCTCGACGATGACCGCGGCGATCGCGTCGCCGTGATCACGGAACAGCCGCTCCACCGCCGCGAGGTCGTTGTATGGGGCGATGTACGTGTGACGCACGGCGTCCTCCGGCACGCCGGGGCTGGAGGGGTGGCCGTGCGTCAGGGCGCCGGAGCCCGCTTCCACGAGAAACGGGTCCGCGTGGCCGTGGTAGCAGCCGGCGAACTTGACGACGCCCGGCCGGCCCGTATACGCGCGGGCAAGGCGCAGGGCGCTCATCGTCGCTTCCGTGCCGGAATTGACGAAGCGCACCTGATCCACGCCCGGCAGCGCGTCGACGATGATCTCCGCCAGGCGCGCCTCGCTCTCCACGGGTGCGCCGAAGCTGGTCCCGGAGCGGGCGGCGGCGGCCACGGCCTCGACGACCGGCGCGGCGGCGTGACCCAGCGGCAGGGCGCCCCAGCTCATCACGTAGTCGATGTACCGGCGCCCGTCGACGTCCCACACGTACGGCCCCTCGCCGCGCGCGATGAAGCGCGGCTCGCCGCCGACGGCACCGAACGCGCGCACGGGGCTGTCGACGCCGCCGGGGATGACGCGCTGGGCGCGTGCGAACAATTCCGAGGAACGGCTTGACACGGTTCAGGTCCTTCCCTTCCAACCGTCCAGCCAACGCCGGACGCGCGCGGC